>OX352322.1:0-162500 GCA_947090765.1 Pseudomonas sp. MM223
GTGGAGCTTCTGCGCGATGAACTGCCTGCCCAGCAATTCAACACCTGGATCCGTCCGCTACAGGTCGAAGCCGAAGGCGACGAGTTGCGCGTCTATGCGCCTAACCGTTTCGTTCTCGATTGGGTCAATGAAAAGTACCTGGGTCGCTTGCTCGAGCTGTTGGGTGAAAACGGCAGCGGCATTGCGCCTGCCCTTTCCTTATTAATAGGCAGCCGGCGCAGCTCGGCCCCACGCGCCGCGCCCAACGCGCCGGTCAGCGCCGCCGTAGCCGCTTCGCTGGCGCAAACCCGTGCGCAGAGCCAGGTACAAAAGCCGCAGCCGGTCGCCACAGCCGTCGAGCCCGTTGCTGTAACGGCTAGCGAGCCAGTGCTGGTCAATGAACTGGCCGAGCCATCTTCGCGGGACAGCTTCGATGCCATGGCGGAGCCTGCTTCGCCACCAGCCGGCAATGCCCGGACCGAACAGCGCACCGTGCAGGTTGAAGGGGCGCTCAAGCACACCAGCTATCTGAACCGCACCTTTACTTTCGACACCTTCGTCGAGGGTAAGTCGAACCAGTTGGCGCGGGCCGCTGCCTGGCAGGTGGCTGATAACCCCAAGCATGGCTATAACCCGCTGTTCTTGTACGGCGGTGTGGGCCTGGGTAAAACCCACCTTATGCACGCTGTGGGTAACCACCTGCTGAAGAAGAACCCGAACGCCAAGGTCGTGTACCTGCACTCGGAGCGCTTCGTCGCAGACATGGTCAAGGCGCTGCAGCTCAACGCAATCAACGAGTTCAAGCGCTTCTACCGGTCGGTGGATGCGTTGCTGATCGACGATATCCAGTTCTTTGCCCGCAAAGAGCGCTCGCAGGAAGAGTTTTTCCACACCTTCAACGCCCTGCTTGAGGGTGGCCAGCAGGTAATCCTTACCTCTGACCGTTACCCCAAGGAGATCGAAGGCCTGGAAGAGCGCCTGAAGTCGCGCTTTGGTTGGGGGCTGACGGTGGCTGTCGAGCCACCAGAGCTGGAAACCCGCGTAGCAATCCTGATGAAGAAGGCCGACCAGGCCAAGGTCGAGCTGCCACATGATGCGGCTTTCTTCATTGCCCAGCGCATTCGCTCCAACGTACGTGAGCTGGAAGGTGCACTGAAGCGGGTGATTGCTCACTCGCACTTCATGGGCCGCGATATCACCATCGAGCTGATCCGTGAGTCGCTGAAAGACCTGCTGGCGCTGCAAGACAAATTGGTCAGTGTGGATAACATTCAGCGAACCGTTGCCGAGTACTACAAGATCAAGATCTCTGATCTGTTGTCCAAGCGTCGTTCGCGTTCTGTCGCGCGTCCACGTCAGGTTGCCATGGCCCTGTCCAAGGAGCTGACCAACCACAGTCTGCCGGAAATCGGCGACATGTTCGGTGGTCGCGACCATACGACCGTGCTGCACGCCTGCCGCAAGATCAACGAATTGAAGGAATCCGACGCGGACATCCGCGAGGACTACAAGAACCTGCTGCGGACGCTGACGACCTGATGGCCGTCTGCGCAGCTAATTGAAGGCAAGGGACTAGACCATGCATTTCACCATTCAACGCGAAGCCCTGTTGAAACCCCTGCAACTGGTCGCCGGTGTCGTAGAGCGCCGTCAGACCTTGCCGGTCCTGTCCAACGTACTGCTGGTCGTGCAAGGCCAGCAGTTGTCGTTGACCGGTACCGACCTGGAAGTCGAACTGGTAGGCCGCGTACAACTGGAAGAGCCGGCCGAGCCTGGCGAAATCACTGTGCCGGCGCGCAAGCTGATGGACATTTGTAAAAGCCTGCCGAACGACGCCCTGATCGATATCAAGGTCGACGAGCAGAAACTGTTGGTAAAGGCCGGCCGCAGCCGCTTTACCCTGTCGACCCTGCCAGCCAATGACTTCCCGACTGTGGAAGAAGGCCCGGGCTCGCTGACCTGTAACCTGGAACAGAGCAAGCTGCGCCGTTTGATCGAGCGCACCAGCTTCGCCATGGCCCAGCAGGACGTACGTTATTACCTCAACGGCATGTTGCTGGAGGTTTCCCGTAATACCCTGCGCGCAGTATCCACCGACGGTCACCGTCTGGCGCTTTGCTCCATGACTGCGCCGATCGAGCAGGAGGATCGCCATCAGGTCATCGTGCCGCGCAAAGGTATCCTGGAGCTGGCGCGCCTGCTGACCGACCCGGAAGGCATGGTTAGCATCGTTCTGGGCCAGCACCACATTCGCGCTACCACCGGTGAATTCACCTTCACCTCCAAGCTGGTGGACGGCAAATTCCCAGACTACGAGCGTGTACTGCCCAAGGGCGGCGACAAGCTGGTGGTTGGCGACCGCCAGGCGCTGCGTGAAGCCTTCAGCCGTACCGCGATTCTTTCCAATGAGAAGTACCGCGGTATTCGCCTGCAATTGGCTGCTGGCCAACTGAAGATCCAGGCCAACAACCCCGAGCAGGAAGAAGCTGAAGAAGAAATCAGCGTGGACTACGAAGGTAGCTCGCTGGAAATCGGCTTTAACGTCAGCTACCTGCTGGACGTGCTGGGCGTGATGACTACCGAGCAAGTTCGTCTGATCCTGTCCGATTCCAACAGCAGTGCCCTGCTGCAGGAAGCTGGCAACGACGATTCTTCCTACGTTGTCATGCCGATGCGCCTGTAACCTGTACCAGGCGCAATGTCCCTTCGACGGATCATGGTCACCGCGGTGCGCAATTTGCACCCGGTGACTCTCTCGCCCTCCCCCCGCATCAACATCCTTTACGGCGCCAATGGCAGCGGCAAAACCAGCGTGCTTGAGGCTGTGCACTTGCTCGGGCTGGCGCGCTCGTTTCGCAGCACCCGACTGAACCCGGTCATCCAGTACGAAAAGCCTGCCTGTACCGTGTTTGGCGAAGTGCAGTTGGCTGAAGGTAGTACCAGCAACTTGGGTGTGTCCCGAGAGCGGCAGGGAGAATTCACCATACGCATCGATGGGCAGAATGCACGTAGCGCCGCCCAGCTGGCGGAATTGTTGCCGCTGCAGCTCATCAACCCAGACAGTTTCCGGCTGTTGGAGGGTGCCCCGAAAATTCGCCGCCAGTTCCTGGATTGGGGGGTGTTCCACGTGGAACCTCGTTTCCTGCCAGCCTGGCAACGGCTGCAGAAGGCGCTGCGGCAGCGGAACTCATGGTTGCGTCATGGTACACTTGACGCAGCTTCGCAAGCCGCCTGGGACCGGGAATTGTGCCTGGCCAGCGCGGAAATAGATGAATACCGTCGCAACTACATCAAGGCCTTGAAGCCCGTCTTCGAGCGAACCCTGAGCGAACTGGTCGAGCTGGACGGGTTGACCCTGAGCTACTACCGAGGCTGGGACAAGGACCGGGAACTGCAAGAAGTACTCGCATCCTCTCTCCTTCGCGATCAGCAGATGGGCCATACCCAGGCCGGTCCGCAGCGTGCTGATCTGCGTCTTCGTCTGGCTGCCAATAATGCAGCCGACATCCTGTCGCGTGGTCAGCAAAAGCTGGTGGTGTGCGCATTGCGCATTGCCCAAGGCCACCTCGTTAGTCAGGCTCGCCGCGGTCACTGTATTTATCTCGTGGATGACTTGCCGTCCGAGCTGGACGATAAGCATCGCCGCGCGCTGTGCCGCTTGCTTGAAGAATTACGCTGCCAGGTGTTCATCACCTGTGTAGATCACGAATTACTGAGGGAAGGCTGGCAGACGGAAACGCCAGTTGCTTTGTTCCACGTGGAACAAGGCCGTATCACCCAGACCCACGACCATCGGGAGTGAAGGCATGAGCGAAAATCAAACGTACGACTCCTCCAGCATCAAGGTGCTGAAAGGTTTGGATGCCGTACGCAAGCGTCCCGGCATGTACATTGGCGACACCGATGATGGTAGCGGCCTGCACCACATGGTCTTCGAGGTGGTCGACAACTCGATCGACGAAGCCCTCGCCGGGCACTGCGATGACATTACCGTCATCATCCACACGGACGAATCCATCAGTGTGCGCGACAACGGTCGCGGCATTCCGGTCGACGTGCACAAAGAAGAAGGCGTATCCGCAGCCGAGGTCATCATGACCGTGCTGCACGCCGGCGGTAAGTTCGACGATAACTCCTACAAGGTTTCCGGCGGTCTGCACGGCGTAGGCGTTTCTGTTGTGAACGCGCTTTCCGAGAAACTCGTACTGACCGTTCGCCGTAGCGGCAAGATCTGGGAACAGACCTACGTTCACGGCGTACCACAAGCGCCGATGGCGGTTGTGGGTGAAAGCGAAACCACCGGTACCCACATCCACTTCAAACCGTCGGCCGAGACCTTCAAGAATATTCACTTCAGCTGGGACATCCTGGCCAAGCGTATTCGCGAGTTGTCGTTCCTCAACTCGGGCGTTGGCATTCTGCTGAAGGACGAGCGCAGCGGTAAGGAAGAGTTCTTCAAGTACGAAGGCGGCCTGCGTGCGTTCGTCGAGTACCTGAACACCAACAAGACGCCGGTCAACAACCAGGTGTTCCACTTCAACGTTCAGCGTGACGATGGCGTGGGCGTGGAAGTCGCTCTGCAGTGGAACGACAGCTTCAACGAAAACCTGCTGTGCTTCACTAACAACATTCCACAGCGCGACGGTGGTACTCACCTGGTGGGCTTCCGTTCTTCGCTGACCCGCAGCCTGAACAGCTACATCGAACAGGAAGGCCTGGCCAAGAAGAACAAGGTGGCAACCACGGGTGACGACGCCCGTGAAGGTCTGACCGCGATCATTTCGGTAAAGGTTCCAGACCCAAAGTTCAGCTCGCAGACCAAGGACAAGCTGGTCTCCTCGGAGGTGAAAACCGCCGTGGAACAGGAGATGAACAAGTACTTCTCCGACTTCCTGCTGGAGAACCCGAACGAGGCCAAGGCCGTCGTTGGCAAAATGATCGACGCTGCTCGTGCGCGTGAAGCGGCACGTAAAGCCCGTGAGATGACTCGCCGCAAAGGTGCGCTGGATATCGCCGGCCTGCCAGGCAAGTTGGCAGACTGCCAGGAGAAGGACCCTGCCCTTTCCGAACTGTACCTGGTGGAGGGTGACTCCGCAGGTGGTTCGGCCAAGCAAGGTCGTAACCGCCGCACCCAGGCGATCTTGCCGCTTAAGGGTAAGATCCTCAACGTAGAGAAAGCACGCTTCGACAAGATGATCTCGTCCCAGGAAGTGGGCACGCTCATCACTGCGCTTGGCTGCGGTATCGGCCGCGAAGAGTACAACATCGACAAGCTGCGTTATCACAACATCATCATCATGACCGATGCTGACGTTGACGGTTCGCACATCCGTACCCTGCTGCTGACCTTCTTCTTCCGTCAGTTGCCGGAACTGGTCGAGCGCGGCTACATCTACATTGCCCAGCCTCCCCTGTACAAGGTGAAAAAAGGCAAGCAGGAGCAGTACATCAAGGACGACGAGGCCATGGAAGAATACATGACCCAGTCGGCCCTGGAGGACGCTAGCCTGCATCTGGACGAGTCGGCGCCAGCGGTTTCCGGTGTGCAGCTGGAAGCGTTGGTGAACGAATTCCGTTCTGTCATGAAGACACTCAAGCGCCTGTCTCGCTTGTACCCGGAAGAGCTGACCGAGCACTTCATCTACCTGCCTGAGGTGACCCTGGAGCAGTTGGGTGACCACGCGGTGATGCAAGCCTGGCTGGCCAAGTTCCAGGAACGTCTGAACAGCAGCCAGAAATCTGGCCTGGCTTATAGCGCCAGCCTGCGTGAAGACAAAGAGCGCAACGTATGGCTGCCGGAAGTGGAAATCACCTCCCACGGCCTGGCCAGCTACATCACCTTCAACCGCGACTTCTTCGGCAGCAATGACTACCGGACGGTGGTCAACGTGGGTACCAAGCTGTCGACCCTGTTGGGCGAAGGTGCGTACGTACAACGTGGTGAGCGCCGTAAGGCAATCGTCGAGTTCAAGGAAGGCCTGGACTGGCTGATGAACGAGACCACCAAGCGCCACACCATTCAGCGATACAAAGGGCTGGGTGAGATGAACCCGGACCAGCTGTGGGAAACCACCATGGACCCGACCGTTCGCCGTATGCTCAAGGTCACCATCGAGGATGCGATCGCTGCTGACCAGATCTTCAACACCCTGATGGGTGATGCAGTCGAGCCGCGTCGCGAGTTCATCGAAAGCAACGCACTGTCGGTGTCGAACCTGGACTTCTGATCAGGTGTAGGTTCACAGAAAAGCTGCACGCTTTCACAAATAGATGACCGGCCGGGCTTCAACCATGGCCCCTGTCGGTCACCATCAAGCCCGCCTTCGCGGGCTTTTTTTTGCCTGGAATTCCTGCCGGGGCGCCCTACTCCGCTCATTGGAAAATGATGCAGATGGGGGGATTTGAGGAAGTGATTTGATGGGGCGCTGGAAGTGCTGAGAGGGTCGGCGGGCGGATCTGAGCAGCAGAGAGATTGAGAGGACTTTAAAACTAATATTTGAACACCTTAATAGTTAATTAAGCGTACGTGTTAAGTATTAATTTGAACAATTTAGTATGGAAATGGAATTTGGTGGAAGTTGCCATTTTGGATTTTTTGTAGATTTCGAAGGGATGTTGGAATAAGATCTATGACCAACTTTTCCGCTTTGCACTGAAGATTTTCAGCCAAATCAGCTGTTTGAAGCGAGAGCTTCAGACCTGATCCAAATTGCTCCAGCGATCACGAAGTGGCCGTTTAGAAATAAAGAGAGCAAGCCGATTGCTTTAGATTCTGATCAGTCATGAGAGTCATGACCAATGAGAGAAAAGGAGACCTGAAAATGTAGAAAAACGCGATCAATCCCGAGAGGACTGACCGCGCTTAGCGAAGCAGACTTGCGTCCTCAGAACCCGCAATGTCTGCTTTTTCGAAGCGACTGTCAATCCTCTCCCATTTTTTCGACCTTAGCGAGGTTACTCGACGGCACAGTGTTGCCTGTCGAAAGGCCTCACTTCGCCCGCCCTGCGCCTTGATTTTTTGGCGCAGCGTCGGCGCTCGTTTCGAGATTTTCGGAGGTGTTTCATGACAGTACGAAAGGTGGTCACGCGGCGGTCCAACCATTACCGCGGCTACTTCCCATCGCTCAAAAATAAAAAGCCTGTGCCCTGGGAGTCCCAGCTCGAAGGCGCTCTTTTTCGGCTTCTTGGCTGTCTCCTGCGGTCATCGGCTACGTCCCGCAGCCCAGTGAGGAACGTGTTCCATCGCTCCAGGGCTACTTCAAATATTACCCAGACGTACAGGTTTTCCTCGCGGATGGGCGCGAGTGGTGGTTTGAAGTGAAGCCTCACGACCGACTGAAGATTGCCAGCGTCAGGCAGCGACTGGATGCCGCTGAGCGCTACTTCAACGCCACTGCCCGTAACTTTTCGGTGATCACTGAAAAGTTAATTGAAGCTGAACCCCTGGCTACCAATCTTAGAAGGCTGATGTATCACCGGCGCGGTCCAGAGCTTTCGCATCAGGCGTTGGAGGAGGTAATGGCGACCTTCAACGAATGGCCGCCTATGACCGTTGCAGATCTGCTCTACGTGGTTGGTGAGGGGAAAGCCTGGCGCTTGTTAGGCCTTGGGGTGGTGGGCATTGACCTTGATAGGTCAATTGACACTGACTCCCCGGTCTTCCTGCAAGGGGGGCACCGTCATGCAAACCTTTTCCCTTAGGGTGAAATTGGTCGTCATCGTTCGTGGCGTACTGATGGTGCTTGAGAAGAGGCTTATTGACCGGAAGCTGCTCTTTTTCGATGAGCTTGGTGAGCCCACGAAGCTATCCGAGAAGGAGTTCTATGAGGCCTACGAGAAGCGCGAGATCGAGATCTCCGCTGATCAGCCATACCTTGGGAAGGTTCCGTATGTGCGGAACGTCCCTCCAGATATTTCATGCTTCCCCAAAAAACATGGAGATGAGGCATTGCGTCGACGCAAGTATCTGGACGACCTAACTAAGCGCGGTAAATACAAGCTACCGGGTGACGAAGACATGATCAAGAAACTTAGAGATATCGCCAAAAAGATTGGGGATGCGTGCGCACCCTCGGTTTCCACTATTCGACGTTGGGCAGCCAAATACATTGGCCAGAACGTAGTAAAGCTTATCCCTCAGCATGCCAAAAAGGGTCGGGCTGCCGCGATACAGGGAGAGCTCGAAGTTATTCTTGAAGGGGTGATTAATAAAACCTACCTGCAGGATACGATTCCAGCGGTCAGCGTGGTCGTTTCAGAATTCGAAGATCAGATAAAAGAGAGGAACAAAAGTCGTTTGCCTTCGGATCAGCTCAAGATCCCAAGCGGAATGACTGTCCGAAGGTACATCGCCAAGCTGGATCCGTACCTTGTGGATAAGGAGAGGCTCGGAAAACACGCAGCAGACAAGAAGCACCGTGTTGCGGCGGGTGTCCTACGTGTCCATGAGATTTTGGAACGTTGGGAAATTGATCACACCTTGTTGGACGTCCAGCTTGTGGATGAAACCTCGGGGCTGTGCATTGGGCGCCCCTATCTGACGATCGTCCTCGACCGCTTCTCTCGAATGGTGATGGGATATTTGCTCCACCTGTCGGCGCCAAATACGGAAACCGTGCTTCGTGTGATCGAACGCTCAATCCGTCCAAAAGCCGAATTGCTGAAGCGCTTTCCGAAAGTGAGAAATGAATGGTGGGCACGTGGGCTGCCGGCTCGAATAGTCCCAGACAACGCAGCGGAATTTCACGCGGGCGATCTCATCATGGGATTCAACGAGTTGGGTATCGAGATCATGTATCCCGCTTCAAGGGCCCCTCAAAGGAAAGGTGCCGTCGAACGCTTTTTCAGCACACAGAACCTGGGGCTTATCCACAACCTCCCGGGTACCACCTTCTCGAATATCCAGCAGCGTGGCGATTACGACTCGGAGAAGAATGCATGTTTCACGCTCCCTCAATTGGAGGCGGTGGTAGTGAAATGGATCGTCGATGGTTACCACCAGACTCCTCATCGGGGGCTGGACAACAGAACACCGGCTCAAGTCTGGGGGATTAGCGAGGCGAACCATGTCATCAGCCTTCCCGTCGACCTGGACTCGTTGGAGTGCATTCTGGCCAAGCGGGCCTCGGTGAAGGTTCACCATTACGGCATCGAGGTTGCCAAAGTGGGCTACCACTCTACGGAACTTGCTGAGCTCCGTATGCGTTTGGCAGACGGAGAAAAGGTAAACGTCCGCTATCGAGACGAAGCCGGGCACGTTTGGGTTCACGACCGCTTCAGAAACTTGTTCTTCAAAGTGCCCGCCAAAGATGAGCGAATGGCCGGTAAGAGCAGGGAGGTGTGGAAGGCTGCCGAGAAAGCGCTGCGAGAAAAATATAATGAGCAGCCTAGCTTCGAGGCTACGCACAGGTGCTACCAGGAAATTATGGAAGATGCAGACGAGGCCCGCCGTTCGCAGACGCTCAGAAAACGACGCGCAGCTGCCATAGCGAAAATCGACAAGGAGGGTCGAGTGACCGAAAGCACGCCTCCACCCAAGGTACTCGCTGAAGTGGAATGGACCGGTGACTCTATTCCTAACATTCCGCCAGCAGCCTTCAAGGTCTCGGTTCGTCGCCCTGCTGGGAGTTCTAAGCCATGAACGCCATCAATCTGTACGAATGCTACGAGCATGGTGAATACAGCTTTACGCTCCGCGATCGTTTTATTCACAGCCCTCAAGTCGAGCGAGCGTTGACGCGACTAGGCGATATCCACGGCGATAGTCGGCGTACCAGAGCAAGTAAAGGGTTGCTGATCCAAGGTCCAAGCGGAGTGGGCAAGAGCACATTGGTCAAGGAGTACATTCGGTCATTGGAGGAATTGGAGAGCCATGACCCACAGAAGCGGACAGTTCTGTTCGTCGAGATGCCTTCGTCTCCAACCAAAAAGAACCTGGCAGCAGCCATTTTGGCAGAGCTGAAGGATCCCTTCGCAGAGGCACGAGGACATTCGGCAGAGGTTAAATTTGCGCGAGTAGTCCTGCTGCTGAAGAACCTTGGCGTGGAGATGTTGGTCCTCGATGAGGCGCAGCACCTGGTCGATTATCGTCGTAATGGTGCGTATGAGGCAGCAGACTGGATCAAGAGTCTGATGAATGAAACCAGTATCGCGTTTGTTCTGATTGGGCTGAAGCGCACCGAAAATCTCCTGCTAGCAAACGAGCAACTGCGACGCAGGTTTTCGGCCACGGTGGCATACGATCGCTTCACCTTCTCCGCTAATACGTCTCTTCATTTCGTGATGTTGTTGCAGGCAATCGAGGGCGAACTGCCTGTTCAAACCATCAGTTTTGTAGAGCCAGCGATGATTAAACGCTTCTACCTGGCTTCCTATGGATTGATCGACTACCTCATCAAGATTGTGGACAGGGCTGTTTGGCTGGTTCAAGTCCAGGACCTTGTCGGGATTGAACTTCCTGTGCTGGCCCAGGCTTTTGAAGACGAGGTTTGGAGCTACGCCACCGAGGATCGAAACCCCTTCAGTGCGAGCTTCAATTTCCAGCCTCTGTTCGGGAAGCGGGAGCCGTTTGAGACGTTCGAAGAGAGCAGTACCTGACGGCCAAGGGCCGGGCTTATCGGCCCGGCTCTACTCCCCTGATTTTTATGTCTTCGATTTCATGGATGTGTAGGAATGTTTGGTCTTTTAATCAACCCACGACCACACCAAGACGAAAGTCTTTTGGGGTACCTGCAGCGCCTGGCGAAAGCCAACGGATTACCCAGAAAGGAACTGCTCACCGCCTTTGCACGAGCCGACGAGACCGATGTTGCGGACTGGCTGCAGATGATGGAAGGACCACTGAGCTGGCCTGCGGTATCTGCTGAGTTTCGTGATCCAAGGCCCAAGGGGGTCAAGTTATGGACGACTCATCACGCTCGTTACTGTCCGATCTGTTTGGGCGAAGCCGGTTATTGGAGAGAAAGCTGGGGCTTGACCCTGGTTACGACGTGTTCTGTCCACGGCACTGAACTCCACGGGCGGTGCCCCAACTGTCTGAAGGAAACCGATCCAAGCGCAATGAGTGCGAATAGTTGCCAAGCGTGTGGCACCTCATTGAGTGGGACCAATTTTGAGATCGCGCCGGCGAGTGATACGGCCGCCTGGCTCACCTCTGGCTTTGAAGATAGGTTTTACGCCGACTCGTTGCCAGCTGACGCGGGATTGGCGGCCCTCACCTACGAACAGTTTCACGAGTTGTCATCGCGTCTCGCTGTCAGAAGTTTGCCTACGGAAAGAACCCAGCCGCTGAAGGTTGCTGATTCGGGTTCGCTAGAGATATCGCGGCTTATGGCAAACGCGGCGGGCGTGGTTCTCATGAACTGGCCTCTCGCATTCAGAGAACTGCTGAGTGGCCTCAAGGCAGTCCATTCCGATAACGAACATTGGACGCTCAGCAGATCGTTCGGCCCGATATACCACGACATCCACCGTGATCTGGATGACTCTTGTTTTGACTTTCTTCGTCGAGAGTTCGAATCATTTCTGCAGCATGCGTGGGAAGCACCGTTAGCGAAGCGAAATCGCAATTTGAGTGAGGAGACGATTGAGAGACATCGTTGGGTGTCGTTCGATTCTGCTGCTGAAGCTTGTGGTCTCGGGGTATCAGTCATAAAACGCCTTCATCAGGAGGGACAAATCGCCTATCGGGAGAAGGTCCATGAAGATCGAGTCTTTACGGTCGTGGACCTGGATCATTTGAAGGCAATCTCGCAGCATCTCCAGGGCGTGGCTGATATGAAAGAAACCTCGACTTTGCTAAGCCTCTGTCGCAATCGGGTTAGGCAGCTGCTAGCTGGTGGTACCCTCCAGTTCTTTGGTGGAGAACCGCGCCCAGGCGAAAGGTGGCTGATTGACTGCCGCTCGATCAACGAATTGATTGATGAGAAGCTGCCTACCAGCTCTGACCAGAGCCTGGTGTCGATCAACTACTTGGCCAAGCATTCTCTGCCCAAGGGGGGTGGGTTGGTCGAGTTGGTTCAGGCAATACGTGCAGGTGAACTTCGCGCTTACGGCCCAGCTGAGAATGGCTCGGTTGCGGTAGGGGCGTGGTTACTCAAGCCGCAAGATTTTGCAGCGTGGCAACAAGCCCGAGCTGAGAACAAGAGTCCGGTCTTTCCCGGCCTGTCGGTAGTCAAGGCTGCTGCGCTGTTAGGCGTCAAAGAACAATGCGCATACGCGTTCGTTCGACTGGGTCTGCTATGGAGCACTGCTGTCGAACGAGGCCGGCGTACGCAATTGATGGTTAAGCCTCAAGCCATCGACAGATTCAGGCGTGGCTATATCTTGGGACCGGAGATTGCGGTGTATTTGGGGAAGTCGACCAGGGAGGCGTTCAAGCACCTTTGGGAGGCCAGGTTTCGCCCCGTTGCGGGGCCATCCATTCCAAACGCGGCTTGCCGGCAGTACGTTTGGGTAAGAAGCAAAAAGCTGATCGATTACCTCGCAAGTGAAGCCGCCCAGATCGACGATCCTGAAGCCATCACGTTTTTATCCACACCGATCGCTCAGCCTCGTGATTGCCGATTCAGGCATGTGGGATCAAGATAGTTAGCACGCTTTCTTTCTTGATTGCTAAAATCATCGAACCCATTTTGGAGAATCTTATGTCCCGTCTCGCTGAATTCCGCCTGCTCGAACAACAGCTCGCAGCCCAACTGGCGGAGCTGGAAGCGCTGAAAAATGACTCTGCCCTGAAGCAGGAAATGGAATTTGAAACGAAGCTGCGCAGTTTGCTCAACGAGTATGGCTACGGCCTGCGCCAAGTGGTGCTGATCCTCGATCCGCAAGCGGTGGCTTCCACTGATATGGCCCCAAAAACCTCTCGGAAACCACGCGAAGTAAAGGTCTACAAGAATCCACACAGCGGAGAGGTTGTTGAGACCAAGGGTGGTAATCAGCGTACGCTTAAGGCCTGGAAAAACGAGTATGGCGCTGAGGTAGTCGAGTCTTGGCTCGCCAATTGATTGCACTGCAGGCGGCTTCTGGCACGAGATGAATCGTGGTGCGCCCCGAATGCAAATTCCCATTCTGGGGCGTGACGAAATTTTCTGCGGGTGGTGGTGACACACAGTTTATGCGCATTAAATAGAGGTCCACTTCAAAAAATGGACTCTCCAAAATGCGGAATGCTCTCGTCTCAATCTCAGTGAACACCATCGCAAGCCTCCTGACTGCGCTTGTGCTTCACTGGATCACCCGTCCTCTTTCCGACCTCTCCATTCAGCCAATCACGGCCTCAAACTCTGGATCCAAGAGCTCTTCGTGCTCTTCGTAGATGAGAAATCTGGACCAGACAGCACGTTTCTGAACCACCCCATCAGAGCAAGCGTTCCCCTGGATTGAGCTATCTGGTGACGATTCGTTGAGTTTCTTCTCACTGCTAGGAAGAGCTCTGATTAAAAATTCGTGCTTCCTCAGAGGCTTAGCGATGGTGTCTGTAGAGGCTTTTCTGGAATGACGAGTAAGCTCCTGATGGAGGCGTTTTCTGCACTCCATCCCTCACGGGGACCGCTTGTCAAATCGAAAGGCCCTGCTATACAGTTCTTGTCAAAGGATTTGTCAAATGATGTAGAATCCGGTCCCTCGTTGGGCGCGGTGGAGGAGTTAACATGTCAGAACGCGAAGGGGTCTTAGCAAGGGCGCCGCTTATCTATGCGTTGAGCGTAATCAGATTTGCCCCGATTCTTAAGCTGCCAAAGCTGATCCCAGACATTCAGCACACGATCCGTCAGAGCCTCCCGGGCTTCTTCCAGATGGTCAAGGGCGTGCCGCCTGGGGTGATGCACAGCGGAGAACCGAATTCTTGGGCGTTCCTTAATCGGGATGCTGACTACGCGTGCGTGCTGGCCATGGATCACATGATCCTGCAAAGCACAAATTATCTTCATTTTGATAACCACTTAGCGCTTTTCCGTGAGTGCATTGAGGCGCTGGTAGGGCAAGCAGGTGCATTGGATATCACCGCTATCGGGATGCGGTACGTCGATAAAATTGAACCAGCTGAAGGTGAGACCCTAGCCGACTACCTTCCGGAAGCCATGCTCCCACTTAAATGCGATGAGCTAGCGGCGCATGGGAAAGTCCCCAAGGAGCAGCTTGGAATCTCTACTACCACCTACCATCTAGATCCGGAGTATCTGCACATCAGATGCTGGCGGCAGACTGGTATGTGGATACCGGAAGATTTGGTCGAGCCGGCCATGGTTTTCGAAATTGCTAAGCAATCGAGGAATTCATCCAAGCATGGTGCTCCTCTGCAAGGTGCATTTGTGCCTGTTAGCGAAAATGGTGCTCTTCTCGATACGGATGCGCATTGGCCGCTGCAGTTAGCCGAACGACTGGGAACCGAGGAGATCTGCACGAGACTCGACGGTTTGCATAAGACTGCTAACTTTGCTTTTAGGACAGTCGCGAAAGATCATGCCTTTGAGGTTTGGGGGAAGGCGAAATGACTACAGCAATGAATGGGCAATGGATTGATCCTACCGGGGCTGCTGTAAGCAGATCTTCTACTTGGGAAAACCCTGAAATTGCTCCGCGTGTAGGTAGCACGACAGCAAACCCTGTATTGGCGATTGCTTTCACAGCGATGCTGGCCGTTTCGGTAGTAGTCGCTCCTGGGACTGCCTCCCTGCCCTATCCACAACTTATCGGCTCAGCAGGCATGAGCTTTCATGGCGTGCATGCTGGTGCCTGGACCGAGGTGGACACCAGCCAGGATGCCAATGTTACCGAAGACGTAGCGCCGGCCTTAATCGAGGAGCTTAGGAGCGACTTCAAGTTGTCAGATAGCTCCATCGCGCAGATCTTCAACGTGTCTCGTCAGACCGTGTACAATTGGCGGACTGGAAAAACCGCCACTGGTTTTCCCGAGAGGCTTGCGGCTTTAACTGAGGCGTTGCGCCAAGTTAACGCCGAAGAAGCGCAGTATCTGCATCGGGTGCTTTTCTATCCAACCGCCGATGGCCGCCTGATTCAGGATGCGCTTTCGGATGAAGCGTGGAATCGAAATGGCGCTAAAGGTGTGTACGGAATGGTTGCGGAGTTGGCTGGCAAGGCGCAGCAGCTACGTGATAGGGACCTCAAAACCATCGCCAGGTTAGAAAAATCGGGCGGTTCGAATTTGGTTTGATTATGGCTGATACACCTGAGCAAGAGATCGTAAGTGCCATTAGCGCTGCTGGTTGGCTGCAAGGAGATACCGTCTCAGGTGACGCCTTGATTGAACACATATCCGAGGAGGTCCTGAAAGGCCAATTCGAGGGGGTGGCTCCAGCTTATTGGATGTTGGCCTCCCATTCCTGCACGGTGCATGCACGCAACCTTTGTGATGCGCCGTGGATAGAGTGGATTGCCGTTAAGGTAAAGAAAAAGGCCTTTGATAAGCAGCTGCACGCCCTCAATCCACGTACGCTGCACCTGCAGCACGCGGAAAAGCAGGTTTTGGAGCTCAAGATTCACAAGCGTGTGTGGACCAAGAGAGCCGTGCTTCCGACGCTCCACCGAAATCCGGTAATCACGCTGAGCGAAGAAAACGGTCAGTATTTCTCATACTGGATGTCCCACCATTACAACCGTATTGCGATGCCGGACGAGTTGGTCAACCGCCTGAAGGCAGACCAAGGTGACGACGGCATGAAGGGCATCGCCGTGCTTGTCGACGATTTCCTCCATCAGAACAACCAATTTTTCGCTAGTGCTTGGGTTTCCTTCAACCCCAAGGGCGAGATTCGCGACCCGGCTGAGCCCTACGAGGTGGTGTTCCGGTTTTTGACCAAACGAGAGCACGCCAGGCGCGCAAATGAGCTGCACGACCAGCTGAATGAATTGCTCGGGGTGGCCAGAAATCTCAACGATGGGCTGTACTTCGGTGGAGCAGACGTCACGGTGCTCCAAGACTTTACCATGCTCGATGCGGAAGACTTCGTGCGGTACAACCTTCACGACTGGCTCAGTGTTGGGGATACCGATGAAGATGAAGAAGGTGCCGATGATGCTGACTGAGGCGCTATCGGCCTCCCCTTTAGGATCTGGGTTTGACCTTAGCTGACCGGCTGCTCTACAAACCAATTGATTTTCTCCGGAGCCGGTGTCACTGTCGCTCCAAGAATAGCCCCCACGCCTCGGGCAGGTCCCAGACCTGTACTGCGCACCAGGGGGTTAGTTGTTTCTAGGGCCCGCCCAGGTCGATCAGGCATGCTTTGGGCGGGCCTCAAACCAGTGGGTGACCACCAAAAGGGTCAGTTAGGCCTACTGCTGCCTATCCTCGCTCGTTACCATCCAGAGACCCTCTATTGATACGGTTTCAGCAAAGATGGATGTCTATAAGGTCCGCATCGAAGACACAGAAAGCAAGATCATCGACAAGGAAGGTTTCGAGGCCGAGACCTTCCGCAGAGATCCATGGTACCAGCCTGGAAGTGCCGGCAAGCTAGCTCAGTTTGCTGTATGCCCGGCATGCGACAACCCTGTCCAGCTGGTTGGGCTGTATGAGCTACCGCCTAACGTGAAGAACCCATTCGGGAAACATGCTACTAAGAGCATTCGCGGCATCGCTCCATTTGATAGTGAGGCCCGTAACGATTGCCCGTACTTCCAGCCTCGCCAGCACAAGAAAACAGAACGAAAAACCAGGTTTGACGGCGTCCCACGGAAGATTCTCAAGCTATTGATCGAACAGTTCGATCGCGTGGTTTACATCCTGGAGAAAGAGACCCAACTGGTCCTTTCCGAGAACGCGTTGAGAGGCATGCTGCAGCGTTACAAGGGAGAGCGTGGCTACCTCTATACCGGCGCGACGCTTCGCAATGTGCCATGGATCTTTGCTTACATGTCGGACGCCACCCGCCTGTTTGGCCAGAAGGTCATTGGAAATGCTGAGCTGGTGAAAGCTATTGCCGCTGAGGTGCCAGGGGCGGAAATCAGCAGCACTGGTCGGCTGGAATCGAAGAAGGTGCCTGGTTCGAAGGCGGCATATTTTGATCTCAAAATGAGTTTCATCCGCCATCGAATCGTCAAAGACAGTGAAGCGTCCGGCTTGGTTGAAAGCATGGAGTTTGTAGTGTCACAGCCTCGCGGAGGTGAGCTTGAGCACATTCACAAGGAAGTCATCAAATTCGATTCGGCTTGGTTCGAATCCCTTATCCGGATGCCGGTTGATCATCCTTATCGCAGAATGGATAGAGTGAAGATGGCCCGGGAGGAACTGGGCGATCTGCTGGCCTGACTCAGGCCTGAGGAGGCCTGTTGTAAACCACTTTTTTTCACTGTAACCACAGTGGTTTACAGTGAAAAAAAGTGGTTTACAACGTAGCTACGACACGCGCCCTGGCCACTCCCCAGGCCAGCGCGCTCCTCATTGATTCGTTCAGTCGGGCGTCGAACACCTATGCTGCTCGGGGCCTTGCCACGCCGCGGTGTCCTATAATTCATCTTCAGCTGAATGGAGCAAAATGTTGTGAAGCGCACATTCATTGGAATGGTCGAGGCTGGTGAGCCACTGATGAGGCAAGCGCTTGAAGCTATCCGACAGGCCCACGAAGCGGAGGCTGCTGGATTGCCAGACCTTGAGGTACAGCGTCTTCACCCATTGGCAGATTCGCTCTATCAGGCGGTCATTGATTTTCAGCTCCTCAAAGCAGGTAAACCACCGTCGACTATCCAGTGAGGACCTGCCGCTACATGACGAAAAAGATGCCAGCTCTTCTCCCCGACCACCCCATGTATACCGACGCAGTGGATGCGATGAAGCAATACCACGAGGCGCAGGCTTCTGGCTCATCTGCCGAAGAGGTTGAGCGCCTGCGTCAAATCGCAGAATCACAATTTCGGGCTGTCAGCGAGTATCAGCTCAACGCTCTGGGATATCAGTCTCGTCGTCCGCACTGAAGGGATAACCGATCCGGAGGTAGCTTCAGAATCCATCAAGCCAAGCGGAAGACTCACGACGCGGTCCGATTGATCAGCGAGACGGTCGGGAGGGTTTGCACACAGCCCCAAAAAAAGCAGCTCCCGAGAGCTGCTTTTTTCTTACTCCCCCTTTTTGTGCTTGTGGGGTTTCAGGTCCGGATGGTCCTTCTGCTTTTCAGGGGTGACTCGCTGCCTTTTGTCCGGAGTGCCATCTTCATTGGTGCGCTTTGGGCCTGGCTTGATGCTCATGCAAAACTTCCTTTTCCGCTTGGGTTGTTGAATGCAGCTATGTAATTAGTCCAGCTTCTCTCAGCTGTCAAAGCAGGCTGGTGCAGAACCGCCTGGCCGATGATCCGGTCCACATCGAACATTCAGAGGCCAGAATAAGAGCCTCCGACAAAGGGCTTACAAGGGGCAGTGAAATCCAGCGCTGAGCGATACGAAGACGTCTGGACGTTCATCATGCCGAGCACGGTGTGGAACAGGTTGTCGTGGCTCAGCGGTGACGTGGTTTGAGCTTTCAAACAACCCACGTTGACCTTTTCGCTCTTCGCGAGCGAGTCAGACATCCAAAGTACCAACGGCACCTTTGTTTGCTCGTCAGGAGCCATCGCGTAAGGCAGCCCGTGTAGATAGAGCCCACCCTCCCCCAGCGATTCGCCGTGGTCCGAAACGTACATCAGCGCAGTGTCGAACTTGGTGTTGGCCGCCAGGATATCGATGAGATTTGCAGTCACATAATCGGTGTAGAGGATTGAGTTGTCGTAGGCATTGACCACCTCCTCCTGCTTACATTTGTCGAGCTCGTTGGTCTCGCACACCGGTGCGAATTTCTTGAATTGCGAGGGGTAGCGCTTGTAGTAGGCCGGGCCGTGACTGCCTTTGTAGTGGAGCACCAGGACAGCATCGCCTTCCTGGCGCTTGATGAAGTCTTGCATCTCCGTGAGCAGCACCCCGTCCTTACACTCCTCGCTGGTGCACAGTTGGGAATCCGCGTGAGAGGCAGCCTTGTGGTTGGGAACCCTGTCGCAGACCCCTTTGCACCCCGAGTTGTTGTCAGTCCACATGACACTGATGCCAGCGCGTTGAAGCACGTCGAGCAGCCCTTCTCGGCTCTTGGCCAAGCCATCTTTGTACTGGGCCTTACCCACGTCCAGGAACATGCATGGCAGCGAGACCGCGGTAGCGGTACCGCAGGAGCTCACGTTCGTGAAGCTAATGACATTTCGCTTTTCTAGTTCCGGATTCGTTTCACGGGAGTAGCCGTTGAGGGAGAAGTTGGCGGAGCGAGCGGTCTCTCCTACTGCCAGTACCAGCAGCCTGGGTTTACGAGCCGCACCCTGTCGATTAACTACCGCATCAGTACCAATGGCCGTCAGCGTTTTAGGTGAGGCCAGCTGACGCTTCAGGTACCCATGGCCAGCCGCAAACAAGTTGGTAGGTACCAGAATCAGCCGGATCTCCCGATTGTTGCGCAGCAAGGAGGCATACGACTGGTACTGACTCAACGCGATGCCAGATAAGGTCAACAGAGCGAGCGACAGAGCAATGAACCTGCTGACCAAAGCTTTGGCCCAAGGCTTGCGCCGGAGGGGAACCCGGGCAATCAGGTAGACGGGCAACACCCCAACCATTGCGACCCAAAGACCGAGCTTCCAATTCAGCAGCTCGGTTGCCTCAGCGACGTCGGTCTCCACAACGTTGGTGAACATTGTGTAATCGATCACGATGCCGTAGGCATTCATGAAGTAACTCGCAAAAGACGCGCTGATCAGTACCAGGCACAGTATGGGTTTGGCCAGCCGCCCCCATGACAGCAAGCTCAGAACGGTAAACACCCATGCGAATACTATGACTGGGAGGCTAGCCGCTAGCTGCCAGTTCACTTCATCGGTTTTGAATACCAGCTTCCAGAGCACGTTCCAGAGCTCAGCGTTCGCGAATAGCAGTAACCAAAAAGTCACCAGGCCGATTAGCAAATTAGTACTGATGCCTTTCTGCCGCGCATTGCGAATAGCAAAGATCCATTTGCTTAACAGGGTGTGAACAATGGATTTGGAAGGTGTCATTATCAAACTCTGGAAGCTGCTTATCCATGGCGGTAGCTATGGAGTTAGCGGGAGCTACAAGGCAAACCGTCGACAGATGCTGAGCGATTGCGCAATGTGCGGAGCGTCAGAGGCCTTAGGCCCCTAGGCGTTGGGGACGCTTAGTATGTGTGAGGCATAGGGATAAAAAGAGAAATGAATCTCGCTGAGCGCATTATTTCCGGGACCTGATAACGACACGATGACCTCGGGATTACAATGCTGACAGAAATCCAATTACTGCTGTTTTGATTGTCATTGATCACGCTATGATCAAAATTAGGGGAATACTACCCACCAAAAGCAATGCTCCGCTCAGCTAGATAAATTTAATTTCACAAACAAAACGGTTTCGTTTTGTCGTAGGCTAATTTTGAACTTTCAATTCAACTTACAAGTCTTTCTCGCGAGCAGAACATAATTTTCAACTTTTGCTCGTTAATATGTCACCCATCAATGAGGGGCGAATACCATGAGCTTTTTCAAAAACATCCTGGGCGGGCACCATGGCCGTGGAAACCACGGTGGAGGCAAGCACCACAGCGGGGGACATGGGGCCGAGCAATATGATCGCCATGGCCGGCAGCAGGGCTGCGACGGCGGTAATCAGGTGTATGACGGCGGGCGCCCTCCCACTCCTGCCCCCATCAAAGATCTGCAGGGCTGCAGGCAGTGCCGGACGGCCAACGATCCGTCAGCACGCTTTTGTCTAAACTGCGGAACACCGCTATCGAGTGGTTGCACCGCCTGCGGCTCGCTGCTGAGTGCAGGAGCAAGATTTTGCAGTCAGTGTGGCCAAGCGACGCTCTAAGGCTAGGTAGACAGGAAGGCCAACGAGACCACAACCCTGCGCAAGGAGAAATACGTGGGTTCAAATCATGACCATGGCAGCGCTGCAGTACGCGAGGGGCATCAGAAGAAGCTAATCATGGCGCTCGGCTTGACTGGCAGCTTCATGATTGCAGAAGTGATCGGTGCGTGGATTACCGGCAGCCTGGCGCTGCTGTCGGACGCATCTCACATGTTCACAGATACTGCCGCCTTGGCGATCTCACTGATTGCACTTCAGATAGCCAAGCGGCCGGCGGATCAGAAAAGAACCTTCGGCTATGCGCGCCTGGAAATTCTGGCTTCGACGTTCAACGCCGTGCTGCTCTTCCTGGTGGCGATGTACATCTTGTATGAGGCCTACCAGCGCTTCTTCATGCCGGCGGAGATCGCTACCGGAGCGATGATGTGGATCGCAATCGCCGGCCTGATCATCAACCTAATTTCGATGCGCCTTCTGGCATCTGCGAGCAACGAAAGCCTCAACGTCAAAGGAGCCTACCTCGAAGTTTGGAGCGACATGCTCGGCTCGCTTGGCGTAATCATCGCGGCACTTATCATCCGCTTCACCGGCTGGACCTGGGTCGACACGATTGTCGCTGTGGCGATCGGCCTTTGGGTTCTGCCGCGGACGTGGCAGTTGCTTCGCGAAAGCCTGGGGATCCTCATGGAGGGTGTCCCGAGGGGGCTCGACGTTACGGCAATCGAGGCCACCATCCTCGGAGTAGATGGCGTGACGGACGTTCATGACTTGCACGTGTGGGCTGTCAGCAGTGGCAGTAACGTGATGACGTCGCACGTAGTGGTTCGGGATTCTGCAGATGGGGATGCTGTGTTGGCGGCCGTCGTGGATGCTGTCAGCGATGCATTCGAAATCCATCACTGCACCATCCAGATCGAGCGGGCAGCTTTCCACGAGAGCGTTCCCTCACCCTCGCACTGACCGATCGGTAAACACCATGCAAACACATCACCCTCCTGGCTGAGGGTGATGTTGCAAAAAAAATGCGGTGAGGGATGCCGTAAACGGCAGGAGCGCTTCAAGGGGGTTGGTGAATGGCTTCGCCTGCCCTCGTCAACAACCTCCAGAAGGCTCAGCGATGGCCTGGATCATCACGAAGTACCTACTCACTGCCGGTATAGTGATTCTCGTGTCAGAGCTGGCGAAACGCAGCGACAAGCTGGGCGGCTTGGTCGCCGCCCTACCCTTGGTCACGGTCGTGACGTTGGTCTGGCTCTATTTAGAGAACCAGAGCATGGAGAAGATCTCCAACCATGCTTGGTACACGTTCTGGTACGTGCTTCCGACCCTGCCGATGTTTATTGCTTTTCCATTGCTGCTACCTAAGCTCGGCTTTTGGCCGACACTGATCAGCAGCATCCTCATCACAATGGCCAGCTTCGGAGGCTTCGCCATACTGCTGCGCCGGTTCGGCATTGAGCTTCTATGATCCGGTGGCCGCAGGGATCATCTTGATGAGTCTTAACGGCTATTAACACACTCGCCCTTCACCAGGTAGCGAACCATGTGCAGTTCGCCTTTCGAGTCTTCGTAGGTCATCATGCTTCTTACATTACCGCAGTACCGCACATTGGGTGATACATACACCAACTTACCAACGTCCAGGTCCATGCCATAGGCGTAGTCTTCTAGTTGAGGCATGGGCTTTTTTACGCGTTGAGCATAATCCGCTGTAGCCTCTCTAGCAGTACGCTCGATGTGTTTATTGATCTCCATACCGCTTTGGGCATTGGCTGTTAGTGATGTAAAGAGCATAAACACGGCGATCGCTGATACAGTAGTGTTCATAAGAAGTCCCTTAATAAAAAAGCGCCCGTAGGGGGGCGCTAAAATTCACCTACCAAAGGAGCGTATGGTTTACAGGTGAATGCACTGGCGCGAACAACTGCTCGGTGCTCTTGCCAAGCTGCTTTGAAATGAGACAATTTCCAAAGCAGCGATGCCTCTTCCGCTGCCCTTAAACTAGCAAAGGAGGCTAACACCAAGATGATCGTGCAATTACAATTTGGACATGTAATAGATTGTAAGATAATTATTCGAGAGAATATCGAGCCGCCACGTGAACTAATTTGCAGAAAGGCGCTGCGGTTTGCGGCCGTGCATGGGGTCTGCCTGCGTGGCGCCCTCGATCCAAGGCCAGTACCAGTCCTTGCAAGCTAACGACCGAAATGCTGCCTGTCCTGGCCGATTCCACCTGCCAGGCGAATCTGTCATACACCGCCGCAGGCCCCAGAATCCGCTATGCTTAGGGGTGGAGCCTGCATGACTGTCAGAAATCTTGCGGCTACATTACAAATTTGTAGGATTTCGCCGCGGCCAGCTTCTTCGCGTTAAGATTCAAGCGTCCTCAGGTGACCCGGCGTATGGACAGAGGTAGCGACTACCACATGCCATACCCTCAGCCAAACTTTCGAACAGCCTGCAACCATAATCTTGGCGGATTAGGCCAACTCCTTCCTCACACCTTGAGATAAGTTATGCGCGTTCTAGTTGTGGAAGACGAAATTAAAACTGCCGAATATCTTCAGCAGGGCCTATCCGAAAGCGGGTATGTCGTAGATATCGTGCACAACGGTGTAGATGCTCTGCACTTGTTCAACACTAATGTCTATTCGTTGGTCCTCCTGGACGTGAACCTCCCGGGTATCGACGGCTGGGACCTGCTGGAAACCATCCGTAAGACCAGCCGGGTCCGCATCATCATGCTGACCGCCCGCGGACGCATCAATGACAAGCTCAAGGGCTTGGACGGCGGCGCGGATGACTACCTTGTGAAGCCATTCGAATTCCCTGAGCTGCTTGCTCGCATCCGTTCGCTGCAACGCCGTGGTGATGAGTTAGTCGAGAAGAGCTCGCTGAAAATTGCCGATCTGGAACTCGACTCCGTCCGCCATCGCGTCTTCCGCGGTGGCACACGCATCGATCTCACCACCAAGGAATTTGCGCTTCTGCACCTGCTCATGAGCCGAACGGGCGAAGCGCTGACTCGCTCTCAGATCATCTCGTTGGTCTGGGATATGAATTTCGATTGCGACACCAATGTCATCGATGTAGCCATCCGGCGCTTGCGCTCGAAGATCGATGACCCGTTTGAAACCAAGCTCATTCACACGCTTCGTGGCGTTGGGTACGTTTTTGAGGAACGCGCATGAGGCCATTCAGCCTGGCTGCAAAGCTGGGGTTAAAAGTTGGGTTGATGAGCGCAGCGTTGCTGCTTCTGTTCGCCACCTTTGGCTATCTGATGGTAGGCAAGGCTCTGGAAAGAAATGCCAGAGCAGACCTGGAAGTAAAGATGGCGGGGATGGCTCACAACCTGTCCACCATCCCGGACATCTCCGGCGTCAACGCGGATGCGCATCAGCTTGTCGATTTGGTCATGGGCCACAACAACCTGTATGTGAGCATATTCGATACCTCACAGAATCAGACTCCCCTGCTCTCGATTGGCTCGAAACAGGTCAATCTGGAGGTGCACAAGTTTCAGCCGGCGGCCCAGCCCAAAGAGCACGAATGGCGTGATACGCAGGACCGTCCTCTGCTGAGTGCTTCTCGAATCATGCGTTTGGGCGATGGAACAGAGGTCAGCGTCTATATGACCATGGACCAGTCATCCAGTGAGGCGCTGCTCGATGCGTTGCTGACCTGGGCCTTGATGATGTCCCCCGTCATCCTCGCACTGATCTTGGCCATTGGCTGGTGGACTGTGCGCAGAGGCCTGCTACCACTGACCAAGTTCCTCAAGATCGCCTCGAAAATCTCAACCGAGAGCCTCGACCATCGCCTTCCAACTGATGGGATGCCGGCAGAACTCAAAATGCTCGCCGACGGCATCAACATCATGCTGGCTCGCCTGGATGATGGGGTTCAGCAGCTCTCGCAGTTTTCTGACGACCTTGCTCACGAACTTCGAGCACCGCTTTCCAACCTGATGGGCAAGGCCCAGGTTGCCTTGACCAGAGAACGATCGCTTTCCGAGTACCGGGAGGTTCTGGAGTCGTGCACAGAAGAGCTGGACCGCATGAGCCGCATGGTTTCCGACATGCTGTTCTTGGCCCAGGTCAGTCATCCAGCATCAATGGTGGAGTTCGAATCCGTCTCCTTGGTCGACGAGGTTCAGCGAGTGTGCGATCTCTTCAGCATTTCAGCAGAAGAAGGCGAGATTCAGCTGCAGATCTCCGGCAGTGATGACGTGGTGCGCGGGAATCGCCTGATGGTTCAACGTGCCGTCTCGAATCTGGTCTCGAACGCGATCCGTTACTGCCCTCGCGGCCGCACGGTCTACGTTAAGGTGCAGCATAGTGCGAGCGGTACGACGTTGAGTGTCGGCAACCCCGGCCGTGGTATTGCCAAGGAACACCACGCGCACTTGTTTGAGCGGTTCTACCGTGTGGACAAGAGCCGAGCACGGAGCGAAGGCGGTACCGGTCTTGGCTTGGCCATTGTGCAGTCGATCATGAGTCTGCACCAGGGATCGGCGAGCGTGGAGGTGACCGAAGAAAACTTCACCTGGTTCCACCTTCACTTTCCGGAAGCCCAGCAAATGCAGCCGGCAATGACCGCCGCTTAAATTGCGCAGACACGATTAGGCCCGTCAATCGACGGGCCTTTTGTTTGCCTCAATGCATCAGTGCCGAAGGACCACAGGGTCCATGGGCGACCGCAGAATCACCGACTTAATAATCTTCTGTTCGTCAGGATTGGCGTTTTTCCACAGGTGTGAGAAGTACTGAGCATTCACTTTCTCTTGAGCACTTACGCTGCCGGCGGCATCGATCAGGCGCATGGTCGAGTAGACACAGATCAGCGCCAGAATGAAGAACGCCGTGGCGACCACCATCACATAACGCTTGGCCAGCACCGGTGCCCGCTTGAGCTCCTGGATAGAGGCGTCCGCCGCCTTTGTCGCTGCTGTAAGCTCCGAGATCAGTGGCTGGATGGCGGTGTCGACTCCGCGGCATGCAGCTGAATACGCTGATGCAGCGGCGCGCAAGGCAACCTCCTCCGCGTTCGACCAAGCCTTCTCCGCCTTTCGCACCTCCTCCTGAATCTGCCGGCCGACAGCGTCCACCTGCTCCACCAGTTCGTTCGACCTCTCCAGAACAGCGCTGGAGGTGCGCGTCTGCGAGGTCAGGCTCATCGAGCTGGACAGTGAGTTTTTCAGTGCAGCGGCGAAAGTCACCGATAGCAACTGCCCAGGGCTCTATGTCATTCATGGCTATCTCCTAGGGCGGCCAACAACGCCGCGCTGAATTAACGCGCTAGATATCAAAATTGTAATTTAAGAGAAAATTCGAAGTCGCCCTCGACAGTGCCGAGATAGACATGATCCTTCCAGATTTGAAGATTTAACGCATCCTATCTGCAGCCAAAATTACGGAATTGTAATTATTGACTCACCTTGTCGTTAGCTTCGCGTTCCTAAACTACAAACCAACAAAGGCCGCTAATCAGGTTGGCCTAGTATGAACCGAGGTTCACAATGAAATTTGTCAAATCTATCGCTATTGGCAGCCTGCTGCTGGGTCTCATGGGTACCGCTTACGCTGAAGGCGGCTTCGAGCGAACGAAACAGTTCAACGAGAACTTCCGAACCGAACAGGCTCGCCTATGGAGCGATGACTCTTCGGACCAGAACAAACAACAAGTCGCTCAAGAGCAAAAGAAAGAAAGCAAGGATGGTAAGGAACAAGCCGACAATTAATCGGCGGTTAAATAGGACTTCAAATGACGAAAGAAATCGACAAAAAAGCCAGGGTAAAACCTGGCTTTTTTGTGCTTGGAATTTAGCCTTCGTTCTTGCGAGGCGTTTCCGCATTGCTTTCTCCGGCCAGACCCTCGGCACCTTGTGCGGGGCGTTTCCAATGGCACAGCAGGAGCTGGCTGGCGTTCGCTTCGGTGATCGATGTGCAAGCTAGATCAGCGGGCAGACCATCCTTGCTGTCTCGCAAGCGCCTGGACAGATAGAACGAGCCATCCCGCGGCCACTTGGCAGGATCCTTGATGTTCTCGGACTTCCCGCTGCTGTAAAACTCCGACGAGTATGAGCGGCGGCCAGGATAGATCAGGGGAGCGGAATGAGCAGACTGCACATTGAGCCAGGCTTGAACCACATCCCGCTGATTCTGAGGGCGCTCCTCTAGTACCCCGGCGTAGATGATGCCCGCACCGATGATTGGCAACACCAATGCGCTCGCAGCGGCAGCCCAGGTGGTCTTCGGGCCAACTTCGCTGACCCGTGCAGACAGCAGCAATGCCCACGCTGGCAGCGCGGGTAGCAGGTAGGTCCACAGAATGTTGCCTGCAAATGTGAAGAAGACCGGTGTCGCCAAGGCCCACAGCCAGAGGTAGGCTTTGAAGCGCTGCATCGATCCACGCTTGCGGATCAACAGTGGTAGAAACAAGGCCCATGGCAGTAGCGACAATCCGAGCTGGATCCAGATGCTGCCGTACGGCTTGGCATGAGCACTACCATAGAGGTCCCCTGCCCAGTTACTGACGACGTAGCGGCTCCAGTGCTCACCAACGAAGAAGTACTCCATGAAGCCGGGCGTTTTCATCTCGGCCGCGACATACCATGGCACGGATATACCGAACATGAGTACAAGGCCGCTAATCCAGGGAAGCCTCAGTACCCGTCCCCATTCCTTGTAGATAACGAACCAGGCGAATGCCGGCGCCCCCATAAGCACCAGGGTCAGCGGCCCTTTGGCAAGCAAGCCCAGCCCGAGACCTGCGAACATCAGGTAGGCATCCGCCTTGCTGGCGCACTTCATCCAACGCCAGAAACCGTAGCTGGCCAGCAGAATCGAGAACGACAAAACAGGGTCAGTCAGCACAACACCGCTGGAGACCAGGCCAAGTGTGGTGCTGGAAAAAATAATGGCAGCCCAGATGCCGGCGTTACGAGAAATCTGCTGCGTGCCGAGTTTGATGATGATGAAACAGCTTGCCAGGTGGAGTAGCCACGCTGGGAAGCGCGCAGCGAACTCGTTAACGCCGAAGACCGTCATGCTCGCGGCCTGGGTCCAGAAGGACAACGGAGGCTTGCCCCAGAACGGTACCCCGTAGTCGAACATGGGCGTGATCCAGTCATTCAACTCGACCATCTTGCGAGCCATTTCAGCGTAACGGGCCTCAGATGTGTCCATCAGCGGGTAGATGCCCAGCCCCACCAAACGCAATAGCAAAATCGAACCCAGGACCCACCACAGCGTCCTCTCGTTCTTCAGGTTCAGCATTTCTTACCCTCGATCGAAGCCATCGAAGGGTGGAGTGACACGGGATCTGCCTTGTTGCTGTGCTTCAGGAAATAGAGAGGCCGGCGCTTCACTTCCGCGAGTGTCACGCCCAGGTACTCCCCCACCATGGCGACACCGACGCACATGAATGAAGCCATTCCGACGATCAGGTGATGGATGTCGAAACTGCCTGCCACAAGCGACGCAAGCATGTAGCAGATGCTGGAGACGAAAAGACCGAAACTGATGAGGCTGAAAATGCGCAGTGGTTTGCGAGAGAAGCTGACGATGCTCTCGATGGCCAGATTGAACAGGCCAGCTGCATTCCATTTGGTGCTCCCGGCATGGCGAACAGTGCGATTGTAGGGCAGTTCGATGGTACGAAAGCCTACCCAGCCGATCATGCCTTTGAGAATCCTGGAGCGTTCATCCAGGGCCCGCAGGGCTGCCAGCGGCGCAGGCCCAATCAATCGGAAATCGCTGACATCGGCCGGCATGTCCACCTTCTCCACCAGGCGCTGCATGACCCAGTAGTAAGCCCGGGCACTCATGCGCTTGAACCACGAATCACCGATTCTCAGGTTGCGCTGCATGTTCACCACGTCGTAGCCGCGTTGCCAGTAGTCCACCATGGCCGCGATGAGCTCTGGTGGATCCTGCAGGTCGACATCAATGAAGATCAGCGCACTGCCACGGGCATGGTCTATCCCGGCGCTCAGTGCAGCCTCTTTGCCGAAGTTGCGACTCAGGGACAGGCAACGTACAGATGACCCATCCTGATAGTGGCGAAGAATGTCGGCCGTCCGGTCATTACTGCCGTCGTCGACATAGAGGATTTCGCAGGAGACGGGTAAGCGCTTCACCACGCGGGTGATTCGCTGGTGGAACTCGGGGATGGTTTCCTCTTCCTGGAAGCAAGGGACCACGATGGTTAACAAGGGATCAGGGCGCTCGGGAAAGCGATGTAATGTCTGCATGATTGAATGTCCAAAAACGATGTGCAATGAATCCAAGTGCAGTGAGGCTTAAGGTCACTACGACTTGGGAGATGAGCGGTGACAGATTCGACTTGATGAGGAACCACATACCCACGCCATTGCCGAAGTTTGTGGTTAACGCGACCAGTGCAAACCTGACAGGCTGAAACTTACGAGAGCCATCTGCCACAAAACAGAGCGCCCTATTTCCAATGAAGCTCGCGATTGCGCCAACCATGCCGCCACAGATACTGGCCAGTAACGGAGTAACGAATTCTGTCGTAACCAGCAATAGGAACACCGCATAATGGACTCCCGTTGCTATGAAGCCGATCCCCAGATAACGAATCAGTAAGGTAGTAAGAGGTGGGGTTTGATTTTCCATGCCCAAAGCCTATGGAGGCAAAGGTGAAAAAATAGTGAACTAAATGTAAATGCGTAATTAGCCGAATCTATATATGGTAAGTAACAAGTCGGCGCACTAGGCTAGCACGCTACAATATCAGAGGGATTGCCTGAAAATTACGCTTTCGAAATAAAAGCCTTCCGATAACGCATGCATGACCCGTGGATTACAATGTTGACAAGATAAGGAAACACCGGGTGGCATTGAGATAGATTCCCCGAATTAAGGGGGACCTAATGGTTACACAAAATGAAACATATACAAGCACCGTTGTTCCTTACAGCCCTGACATATTGGATGATTTGCCAATTGATGATCAGCTGGCCGTAGAGTTTTTCGCAACAGCACGTTGTGCCAGTTTCAAACAGGCTGCCCGAGGGCTCAATGTGCCAGTGGTAGGCCTGCGGAAACGCTTGGAGAAACTGGAAGAGCACATTGGTGCTCCCGTGTTTGTCTACAAACACAACAAGCTTGCCCTGACCCGCACAGGCGAGAGGGTCAGCCATTACCTGTGCCAGCTCTTCGGCCCAGACGGCCTTGGCAAGTCCGGTGAAAAGGAAGTCCCCAGGCTTACCATCGCGATCACAGAGCCAGTGCTGAACGACATCGTAAACCGCGATCTAGTCGCCTACGTGCGTGATCATGCCGAAATGCAGCTGGAAATCCATTCAGAATGCACAACGCAGATGCTTTCTGAGTGTGAAGTCGATGTGGGTATCGCTTTGGTGAGCCCAGATGATAAAGGCGCGCTTGATCGCCATCCTACGTATAGGTTTGAACGGCTTGGCCGGATTGGGCACGCCCTGTTCATTTCCAGCCGCTATTCAAGAAGCGTCACCCTTCCAGTGGAGAGCTTGGATTTGCACAACTTCATGCTCGTTGTCCCTTGGGATGAAGAGATCTTGGCGGGCTCACGAAAGTGGGCATCGATAATGGCTGAGCATCAGGGCGGTACCACTCGGGTCAAGAGCTACAACCTATCACGAGGCCTTGTCGTTGGCGGTGCGTGTATTGGAGTGCTGCCCGACTACAGCCGAAAACTGGAGAGAAATATCCTACCCGTGCCGGGTTTCCTGGACGACCTGGAGGAGAAAGATGTCTATCTTGTTATCAAAACGAAGCTTGTCCGCAATCCGCAGGTTTTGGAAATTCGAAGATTGATCAAGAAGAGCTTCTTTGATAAGAAGGACTGGCTTGTTCGGTAACAGTTTTGTTAGGTTTGAAACTCCTCCGTTAACACTACAGAAACACAACTGTCATATTCGCTTGCAACCTAGTCAGAGTGCTTAGAACAAAGGCATCTTGTTACAGCAGGTGACAACCGTGGCCTGCTCCCATCTGCAAGATAAATTTAGGCCGGCGCAGGGCGAAATATAACGTCGGTAGCTAAGCACTTAACATACGAGAGGCAAGCAATGATCCGTTCTTCGAACATGCGGGAAAAGCTGTTGGCTGCCGCAATAATAGGCACATTTTCCTCGCAAGCATTCTCCGGAACAGTAACCACTGACGGAGCTGACATCGTTCTGAAGACCAAGGGCGGTCTTGAAGTATCGACTTCTGACAAGGAATTCAGTTTCAAACTGGGCGGCCGAGTTCAGGCCGACTACGGCCGTTTCGATGGTGTCTTCACCAAGAATGGCGATACCGCTGACGCAGGCTACTTCCGTCGCGCCTACCTTGAGCTCGGTGGCGTGCTGTACCGCGACTGGAAGTATCAGCTCAACTACGACCTTTCCCGCAACACGGGCAACGACTCCGACGGCTACTTCGACGAAGCCAGCCTGACCTACACGGGTTTCAAGCCGGTGCAACTGCGCTTTGGCCGTTTCTACACCGACTTCGGTCTTGAGAAAGCCACCAGTTCGAAGTGGACCACCGCCATGGAGCGGAACCTCTCGTACGACCTGGCGGACTGGATCAACGACAACGCCGGCATGGGTGTTCAAGCCACCAGCACCATCGCTGACATGGCTTATGTTTCCGGTAGCGTTTTCAGCGAAACCAATAACAACTCGGATGGCGACAGCACCAAGCGCTACAACGTACGTGGCGTGTTCGCACCGCTGCACAGTGATGGCAACGTCCTGCACGTCGGTGCTCAGTACGCTTACCGCGACCTCAAAAACAGTGCGGTCGATACCCGGATTCGTTCGCGTCTGGGCGTCCGCGGTGTAGATACCAATGGCGGCGGCGATGCCGGCACCAACGGCAACCGCATGCTGTTTGGCGGTGCTGCTGCACAAGATGGCCTGTGGAAGGACGACTCGGTCTGGGGTCTCGAAGGTGCCTGGGCCACCGGCCCGTTCTCGGTTCAAGCGGAATACCTTCGCCGCAAGCTGAAAGCTGACCAGGCCAACAACGACATGAAGGCCTCCGGTTACTACGCCCAGATGGCTTACACCCTGACCGGCGAGCCGCGTATCTACAAGCTCGATGGTGCCAAGTTCGACACTATCAAACCAGAGAACAAGGAACTGGGGGCCTGGGAAGTCTTCTACCGCTTTGACGATATCAAGGTCGAAGACGGCAACCTGGTCACCGCGGCGGACCAATCGAACGAGCGCAAGGCCAAGAGCCACACGGTGGGTGTGAACTGGTACGTCAACGAGGCGGTGAAAGTCAGTGCCAACTACATCAACGTGCGCACCGACAACAACGAGAACACCGTGGGCGACGACAGCGGCAATGCCATCGTGACCCGCCTGCAATACGTCTTCTGATCCCTCTCATCAGTCTGACGTGAGAAAGCCGGAAGCGCTCAACGTGCTTCCGGCTTTCCTGTTTCTGGAGGTGATCAAGCATGGAGCGCCCTCCTCCTACCTGCTTTCGCTTACCGATGACCGCTCTTGCCAAAGCTCGGCGAATCTGATGTGATTGCCGCGTCGGGCTTTGCATGGTGGCCGTGCAAGCAAATCAAACCTGACTCCTATTCATGATTGAACCTGATTCGACGTCCAGCTTCGCGTCTAACGGCCCTACAAGCGCAGCTACCCCAACGTCGCTCATTAGGGGATAGTCATGCCTGCAAAAAAGCTGCTTCAACCTCTCGCTGCTCAGCTGCACGCCTCGTTCTCGGCTTCTGGCCGCCCGTACTCTCATCTGCACCTCCACCAGCTGTTCCACGCGGCCATCGGCTCCGTTGCACCGCAAGTTGCCATCCAAGACAAGCTGCCAATTCAGGTCTGTCGTGACAACGAGACACGGCAGTACAACCTCTACGCGGCGGTCGAGCGGGCGAAAACGTGCTTAGGATTGACCGATCTTCAAGCAGTCGGTGTGGCTGAAGAAGTCATTGAGGTGCTACGAACTGCGGGAATCGGCGTGAACCAGGTTCGCCTGCTCCTTGACCCCTCCTTCGAGCTCGAAGACTCGCAAAAAGGCCTTCAAGGCTCTCTGCAAGAACCTGGATCTGAACGAGCTAGGCGATCGCTTCGTCCCCAAGACTGCCACGTTGGCCATCGCTGCTGGTATTGCGCCGCCTCCCAAAATGTCGTGGAAGGATCGCTTCGCCCTGGCTGCAAATTCCCCCATGCGGGGGCCAAGCGAGCTCATCAGCATGGTCAACCGGGATGAGTGTTATCTGTGGGTATTCCCACCGACTGACCATCATGCGACGGCTCCAGCGACGCATGACCGTTTCTTTGGTGAAAAGACCCACCCGAGCGCAGAAATGGGCATGGGGTTCAGCATCATCGATTCCGGCTGGACCCGCCCCAAGTACCCGCTATCCAGGCAGTCACAAGAGACCTTCATCCAGTATTCGCTTTCTGCGCCGATGTGGTCCTGGCGCGCACAAAGTGACACCTGGCGCCTGGGAAACATCCTGCGTTCAAGAATCCTTGACGGGGCTCCTTGGCATAACGAGCCTCTGAGTGACGTGCTTCCGAGCGGCCTTAAATCCCTGCCCCGGATCTATGGGTGCGAAACCTGCCGAACGCTGTTCATTGAGAATCACAGCGACTACCCGGATGTACCCACTCAGTGCCAATGCGGTGAGGCGAGCAGCACGGGTGACCAAAACGAGTCATCTGCTCTCAATAGCTGATTTTCCTTACGGTGGCGGGCTGAGCCCCCCGTTAGGGATTGGCTATGGGAGCGGGATTCGCTCACCCCAAACCTGAAGGCGCCGCCACCTAACCGAGCGATATGAGCTGAATGCTCGCGGAGTAGATATGCAAAAGAGTAAAAACAAACAGGACACCCTGGCGGCGATCAATGCGCTTGTCGAGATTGCGTATGATCAGGGATTTGCGGACGGACACGGAGTCGGCAATCAAGTCGGTTTCGTAGCCGGTGTCATGAGCCTCAAAGCTGCATTGGCCTGCGGCTTACGGCATGGCTCACCTGAGTGCGGAAAGGCCCTTGAAAGCCTCAAGCGCATCGGGATCGACGAGTGAGAGAAAAGTACGGGTCGTGCGCTGATCGCGCACGACCCGTACTTCTACTTCAGGTCATTTCCCTGCTTAGCTTCATGATTGAAGCTCAGGGATCAGGTGCTTCTGCGGTAGGCCAACAGGCGCAAGGCGTTGAAGACGACCAACAGTGTGGAGCCCTCATGGATCGCAACAGCGGCACCAATGCTCAAGCCCATGATGGTGGACGGAACCAGGATGGCCACAATCCCCAAGCTGACGAACAGATTCTGGTGGATGATCGATCGCGTGTGACGGCTCAGCCCCACCGCAAATGGGAGTTGCCTGATGTCGTCAGCCATAAGCGCGATATCAGCCGTTTCCAGGGCAACATCAGATCCAGCAGCCCCCATTGCGATACCAACGCTCGAACTGGCCATGGCAGGGGCATCATTGACGCCGTCACCCACCATGGCCACCTTGGCGCTAAGGCGCAGGTTTTTGATGGCCTTGACCTTGTCTTCCGGCATCAGGTCTCCCCACGCTTCATCTAAGCCAACTTGTTTGGCTACAGCCTCTGCAACGCGGTTGTGGTCTCCAGAAATCATGACCATGCGTTCGATGCCCATCTCTCTAAGCTTCTGGAGTGCCTCTTTGGCCCCCTCCCGGGGTGTGTCCAATAGCCCGATAGCGCCCAGATCCTTGTCAGCACGCCGTACCACCATGGTGGTACGGCCTGACTGACGTAGACGCTCCGCAGCCTCCAGGGCTGCCTTGCTGAGTGCGGGAATACCATTGGTACCGAACATCTCGACCTTGCCAATCCAGACGAACTGCCCATCAAGCTCAGCACGCACGCCGCGGCCAATCATGTTGCTCATGTTCTTGGCTTGGAATCGGCGCCGTGTGCCAATCATCTCTTCACCGTCACGCACAATTGCCGCAGCCAGCGGATGGTCGCTCATCGACTCCACAGCGATGGCGACGTTTAGCAGATCCTCGATCTGCGTGCCGCCTATGGGTATTACATCGGTGATACGTGGGCGCCCTTCGGTCAGGGTACCGGTCTTGTCGAATGCCATGGCATTCAATGATCCAAGCTCTTCAAGTGGCGCACCGCCCTTGATCAGCACGCCACCTCGGGCTGCCCTGGCGATGCCAGAGAGAATGGCGCTTGGTGTAGCGATCGCGAGCGCGCAGGGGCTGGCTGCAACCAGTACGGCCATCGCCCGGTAGAACGAGTCACGGAACGGCTCGTCAAGGAAAATGCCGGCAAATAGCAGCCCGACTACCAGCAGTAAAACCAACGGGACGAATATGCGTTGGAAGCGGTCCGTGAATCGCTGGGTCGGTGACTTCCTGACTTCGGCTTCACTGACCATCTTGATGACCCGCGCCAAGGTACTCTCCGTAGAGCGCCGGGTTACCTCAACCTCGATGAGCGTTTCGCCATTGATGGTACCGGCGAAGACTTTCGAGGCTGCATCCACTGCATCTGGCTTGCTGCGTGCGAGTTCGGCATCAGGAACAGGTTGCTTGTCCACGGGGACGCTCTCACCGGTTACTGGCGCCTGGTTGATACTTGAGGAGCCTACGACTACAAAACCATCGGCCGGCAGGCGGTCATTGGGGCGCACGATGACAACGTCACCGGGAACCAGCAGCTCCACGGGCATCTCCACCGTGCCATTTGCTCTGCGTACGATCGCGGTGGCTGGTGCGAGCTTGGACAGTGCCTCAATCGCTTTCTTGGCCCGCCCCATCGCGTAGCTTTCAAGGGAATGCCCCAGACTGAACAGGAACAGCAGCAGAGCCCCCTCCGCCCAGGCGCCGATGCTCGCGGCACCGACTGCGGCGAGAAGCATCAGCGAGTCGATCTCGAAGCGTTTCTGACGGATGTTGGTAACCGCTTCCTTAGTGGTGAACCATCCACCGAACACGTAGGCCGACACGTACAGAATCAGAGGCAGACGATCAATCAGGCCAAGTTTTCCTGCGAGAGCTCCGGCACCCAGGAGAGCACCACAGATCAGCGCGAAAATCGGCTCTGTGTTCATTCCAAAAATGCCGCCATGCTCATGGCTATGACCTTCATGCCCGGCTTGGTCATCAGGGCGTTCAAGCAAACTCTTCATAACTCGTCCCTTCTGGGGTCAAGGCTTCCAATTGCCCTCTGCAGTTGGGGAGCCGTCTCTGTTGGTTGGCTAAGATCTATTGCACGGTTTGCCCGAGCCCAGGCGTTAACATTTCGAAGCTATGGGGTATCGGGCGTAATAAAAAATGCCAGGCACTGCCTGGCATTTATGAATTCTCTAATTGTTCTGTTCAAATCGTTTACTACTTGTTGTTGATGCATTGCGAATACATCGAGTAACGAACAGTCTTGAGCGTGCCCTGGGAGTCCTCGAAGGTCATCAACCGTGGATAGACCTGGCAGGTACGGGGGTCCTGCGACTGACGTACGAATTTCGCAACGTCTATCTTCATGCCATATTTGTAATCCTGAATCTCTGGCATTGGCTTGCCATTTTTCTCCGCGTACTTGGCCACTGCGGTCTGGTGTTCCTTGGTGTATTGAAGCTGCTTGCTCTCGGAGAAAGTGTTGGCCTGCGAAGCCACCGAGAAAACAACAAGTGCAGCAGCGATAATTAGCTTTTTCATAAAACCCTCTCAATTTCAAAACTTCTCGGGCGTAACCTTAGCAATGCATAGGCATCACCGGCATGACGAGAAACTTACAATTTTGAAAGGTAAGTGCATCTACTTCACTTTAAACAAAAAAGCCCACAACACGTGTTGTGGGCTTCTCTTTAGCGGAGGCTGTTAGCTAACCACTTCGGCCTCGTCGCCGTCTTCATCCTTGCGGTGTGCCCAGTGATACAGGGCAGGCAGTACCAGCAAGGTCAGTGCGGTGGAGGACAGGATCCCGCCAATCACCACCGTCGCCAATGGCCGCTGAACTTCGGCACCGGTGCCGGTGGCCAAAGCCATCGGGATGAAGCCCAGGGACGCTACCAAGGCTGTCATCAGAACAGGTCGCAGACGGGTCAATGCACCTTCATCGACTGCCTGTCTGAGCGTTCGTCCCTCCTCCCTTAGCCCGCGGATGAAGGCAATCATCACCAGGCCGTTCAGTACTGCAACGCCGGACAGTGCAATGAAGCCGACACCTGCCGAGATCGACAGTGGGATGTCCCGCAGCCACAACGCCACAACACCACCGGTGAGTGCGAATGGAATACCGGTGAAGACCAGCATGCCGTCCTTCAGGTTGTTGAACATCAGGAACAACAAGGTCATGACCAGCAGCAAGGCGACTGGAACAACGATCTGCAGGCGTTTGGCAGCCGACTGCAGCTGCTCGAACTGGCCCCCCCAAGTCGTCCAGTAGCCCGCAGGGATTTGCACCTTCTTGTCCAGCGATGCGGTCGCCTCCTCAACGAAGGACCCCAGATCGCGGCCTCGAACGTTGGCGCTGACGATAACCAGACGTTTGCCGTTCTCGCGGCTGATTTGGTTCGGGCCCAGTTGCAGGTCCAGATTGGCGACCTGGGACAGCGGAATGAAGCCGATCTGATTGGCACCCTGTGCCGCATTGGCAGGTACCGGGATCAGCAAGCTGGACATACCCGCTACGTCGGTGCGAACGGTCTCTGGTAGGCGTACTACCATGTCGAACCGACGGTCGCCCTCATACAGCGTGCCGGCCTGACGGCCACCCACGGCGATAGCGATCGAGTTCTGAACATCCGCGATGTTCAGGCCGTAGCGTGCTGCTTTTTCGCGGTCAATGTTGATGGTCAGCACCGGCAGGCCGGATGTCTGCTCAACTTTCACTTCCGATGAGCCCGGGACCGCTTTGAGCGCTGCCGCGATCTTGTTGGCGGTGTTGTTGAGCACGTCCATGTCATCGCCGAAGACTTTCACAGCGACGTCACTACGCACGCCCGAAATCAGCTCGTTGAAACGCAGTTGGATTGGCTGCGACAACTCGTAGTTGCTTCCTGGAACACCCGCTGCGGCCTTCTGCACTTCAGCAATCAGCTCATCACGAGGCTTCTTCGGGTTAGGCCACTGATCCTGAGGCTTGAGCATGATGTAGGCGTCAGAGGCGTTCGGCGGCATCGGGTCAGATGCAATTTCTGCGGTACCCGAGCGTGCGAACATCCGCTCAACTTCAGGCACCTGCGCAATCACCGCTTTCTCCAGACGCTGCTGCATCTCGACAGATTGAGTGAGGCTCGTTCCAGGCACACGCATGGCCTGCATCGCAAAGTCACCCTCACTGAGGCTTGGGATGAACTCGCTACCCATACGACTTGCCAGCAAACCACTGAGCACGACCAAGGCTACTGCGGCCGAGAAAGCGATGTTCCGATGTCCCAGCACCCATTGCAGAACCGGTTCATAGCGCAGTCGAGCTGTGCGCATGACCACGCCTTCCTCTTCCTTCACCTTGCCAGTGACGAACATGGCAATAGCTGCAGGAACAAAGGTAACGGACAGGACCATTGCACCCAGCAGCGCCATCACAACGGTGAAGGCCATCGGGTGGAACATTTTGCCTTCGACGCCGGTGAGGGCGAAGATCGGCAGGTACACCACCATGATGATCAGCTGACCGAAGATCAGCGGCCGGCGAGCTTCTCGCGCGCGGCAAAGACCTCGTGGAAGCGTTCGGTTTTGGTGAGCATGCGGCCATGCTTATGTTGCGCATGAGCCAGTCGACGGATCGCGTTTTCTACAATAACCACGGCACCGTCGACGATGATGCCGAAGTCGAGTGCCCCCAAACTCATTAAGTTGGCACTGACCTTGTTGTTGAACATGCCTGTGAAGGTGAACAGCATGGACAGCGGAATCACCATCGCGGTGATCAGAGCCGCACGGATGTTGCCGAGGAACAGGAACAGAATGGCGATAACCAGGATCGCGCCTTCCACCAGGTTCTTCTTCACCGTCGCGATGGCTTTTTCAACCAGGTTGGTACGGTCGTAAACAGTCACAGCCACCACGCCCTTTGGCAGGGTGCGGTTGATGTCCGCCAATTTGGCGGCGACAGCTTGAGATACGGTGCGGCTGTTTTCACCAATCAGCATGAACACGGTACCGAGCACGACTTCGCGGCCGTTCTCAGTAGCAGCACCTGTACGGAGCTCTTTACCGATGCTGACGTCAGCAACGCTGCTGATGCGAATCGGTGCACCATCCACACTGGTGATCACGATGTTGGCGATGTCTTCGATATTGCCTACCTGACCCGGTGCACGGATGAGCAACTGTTCACCATTACGCTCGATGTAGCCGGCACCGACGTTGGCGTTGTTACTTTCCAACGCTGCGACCAGGTCATTGAGTGTCAGCTTGTAGGTAGCCAGGCGCTTTGGATCCGGCGCAACCAGGAACTGCTTGGCATAACCGCCGATGGTATTGATCTCGGCCACACCCGGGACGTTACGCAGCTGAGGCTTGATGATCCAGTCCTGGATCACGCGCAGGTCGGTCGGGGTGTACGGCGTACCGTCCTCTTTGACCGCGCCATCTTCGGCTTCAACAGTCCACAGGAAGATCTCGCCGAGGCCGGTAGATACCGGACCCATGACGGCCTCTACACCTTCTGGCAGCTGTTCCTTCGCAACCTGCAGCCGCTCGTTGATCAACTGGCGGGCAAAGAAGATGTCAGTGCCATCCTTGAAGATCACGGTGACCTGAGACAGGCCAGAGCGAGACAGGGAACGGGTCTGCTGAAGGCCCGGGAGACCGGCCATGGCCGTTTCAACTGGAAACGTGATCCGTTGTTCGGTTTCCAAGGGCGAGTAACCAGGCGCTGCAGTGTTGATCTGCACCTGGACGTTGGTGATATCGGGTACCGCATCGATGGGCAGCTTTTGATAGCTGTAGATACCGATACCCGCCATGATCAGAACGGCGATCATTACTACGATGCGCTGCTCGATGGCGAATCTGATGATACGTTCAAACATGAGAAATCATCCTGTCAGTTCGCATCAGTGACCGTGTTCGGCAGAAGCTTTGCCGAGCTCGGACTTGAGTGTGAAGCTGCCACTGGTTGCTACCTGGGCGCCGGCTTCAATACCGTCGATGATTTCCACGTACCCATTGTCGCGGCGACCCAGTTTTACCGGGCGGGTGTCAAAGCCATCTGGGGTGCGTACGAATACCGAAGGTTTGTCTTCAACGGTCTGCACAGCGTGCTCAGGGACCGCTACGGCAACTCGATCGGTCTGGGAGGTGACCGCAATGTTTACGAACAGGCCTGGACGCCAGGCGCCGTTGGGGTTGGTCAAGGTGACGCGGACAGTAGCTGCACGGTTTTGCTCGCCCAGCAGGCTGCCGACATAACCCACCTTCCCTTCGACCTCGACGTTCATGTCAGGCGAAGAGACTTTCACTGCACGGCCAGTCGTGACCTTGCCCAGATCTGTCGGCGGAACTGCGAAGGTCGCCCAGACCTGATTCAGGTCGGAAAGGATGAAGGCGTTGGTCGCCTCGCTGACGACTTCGCCGACGGTCAGGTGTTTCTCCACTACCACGGCGTCGAAGGGAGCGCGGAGCTCGTAACGATTACCGCCAACGGAGTTAACCGAGGCACCGATTGCGCCGACCTTCTGCTTGGCGTTGGCCAAGGAGATCTCCGCTTCTTGCAGCGCTTGGCGTGCTTGGAGGTAGTCTTGCTCTGCAGAGATCTTGTCCTGCCACAGTTGCTTCTCACGTTCGAAGGTCACACGCGCCAGTTCGACGCGACGCTGTGCGGCCTGTTGTTCGCTGCGCAGGTCAGAGATCTGCTGGCTGGCGATTACCGCGAGGACTTGCCCTTTCTTGACCGTCTCGCCCAGGTTGGCCTGGACAGCCTCAACAACGCCAGGAACACGAGGAACCACGTGGGCAGTACGATCTTCGTCGAAGCGAATTTCGCCAGGGAAGCTCACGACGGTACCGAGGTCACGAGGCGCTGCAGCTTCCAGGGCAACACCAGCGGCCTTGATCTGTTCAGCGCTGAGCGTCAGCTTGCCCTCTTCTTCACCGCCCTCTTCGCTGTGGCCTTCTTCACCATGGCCCTCATCACCTTCCTCTTTGGCGGCAGATGCGGCTTTCTTTTCGTCGCCATGGCCATCGTTAGCGCCATGCTCGGCAGTACTGGCGGCCTGCTGTCCGGAACTGTTGTTCCAGGCAAGGCTGCCAAATCCGAGGGCTGCCACAGCGGCTACCGCGAGGGCGATCTTGCGTTTGTTATCCATTGCTACTCCTGCTGATCGTAGGCACCGGCTTGTTCAAGGCTGTGTGCCGAAGAAAATGTTTGGCCCGTTCAGCGAGTGCCGGCGGTTGAGCCGACTTCGCCATAAACCCTTTCCACCTGCGCACGCGCATTGGTCGCCGCTGCCAACGATTCGAGGTATTGGCCACGAGCGACGATCAAGGTGCGCTGGGCATCCAGCACTTCGATGAAACCGAATTTGCCCATCTCGAAGCCGCGGGTTGCGGTCTCTACGGCTTGTTGGGCTGAAGGCAGAATGGTCTTGTCGTAGGACTCGACCTCCTGCATGGCGGTGGACCATTGGTTCAACGCGGTTTGGGTTTCGGTGCGCAGGCGCAGCTCAACAGCATTGCGCTGGTCCCGGGCCTGATCTGCACGACGAGAAGCGGAAAGAATGTTGCCCTGGTTACGATCGAACAGCGGCAAAGGCATAGACAGGCCCACAGTGTTGACCCGCTCGCGCACAGAGCGGTCGTACTGGCTACCTACACTGACAGTAAGGTTCGGGATACGCTGAGCTTTCTCTGAGCCGAGCGAGGCATCGCTCTTGTCTATCTGCACCACGGCCTGACGCATTTCTGCTGTTTGGTCGAGCTTAGCCAGCAGATCTTCAGTGCGAGGTGGCAAGCCCGGGGAGAGGGTTGGCGATTCGAGTCGATCAAACACGGTGACTGAGCTCCCGGTAATTTGAGCGAGCTGTTGGTAAGCGGTCGCTTTTTCCGTTTCTGCACGTCGAACTTGCAGCTGGGCTTCGGCCAGTTGCACTTGAGCGCGGGTCGCCTCCACTGGGGACGACTTACCTGCGCGAACACGGCCATCGACGATGCGAAGACCGCGCTCAGTCAGTTCGAGAGATTGCTTGGCCAGGTCGAGACCTGTCTGGGCCCGCAACGCGGCGTAAAAGGCTTGGACGACATCTGCACGCAGGCCGTTAACGCGACGGTCTAACTCAAGCTGTGCGGCGGTCTGCCCGTATGTGGCGACGTCAACACGAGCCCCCCGCTTACCGCCCAGCTCAAGGGTCTGGCTGAGAGAGACAGTCGTCTGGCTGGTGTTACGACGGGTGTCTTCCACGTCATACGAGATTGTGGGGTTGGGGATAAGCCCGGCCTGCTTGCGAGCACCATCAGCGATCCCAATTTCTTGCCTGGCCGCGGCCAGGTCTGGGTTGGCATCCATGGCCGTCGAAAGCGCCTGGGGCAAGCTGATGCTTTGGGCAAGGGCTGCAGGCGCCATCAACCCAGAGATGACTGCACAGAGTGCAGCGATCTTCCAGGGCGAGACGGGGGTCTTGGGTAAGACATTGCGGTTATACCGGGGCACTTTGATGGTCCTCGTGCACAAACTTCGATAAAGCTTGGCGAGAACGCCGAAACAGCTGCCAAGCCCCACTTGATTAGGTGATGGCACTCTAATGAGCGGTAGCTATCAGAGGGGTGGCTAGAAAATTACAATTTCGTAAGAAAGCTTTGTAATGCCCGTAAATACTGGGAAACCCAACCCGACACGATGATTTCGATACAAGCAACAGAGATGGCAAACACGCGGTGCGAAGGTGCCGAATAACAGGTAGATGACGAAATTGTAATTGTCCTATCACCCTCCCGTTATCTTCGGCCTGCAAATATGAGCTCGCGCTACGCTAGGCGCGCCGCCGGGTCAGAACAACTAACGACACCCGCGCCGGTAAACATAATAAAAACTGCCGTGAATCAAAGGAGCATCGGATGAAAATCAAAGTACCACTGTATTTGGCGGCAGTTTCTGCGCTGTCTGGAAGCTATGCTATTTCGGCACAAGCTGAAGACAAGCCAGAAGGCTTCATTGAAGGCAGCAGCCTTACAGTGTTGAACCGTAACTTCTACTTCAACCGTGATAACCGCGACAGCACCGCCCCCACTTACAACAGTGGCAAGGGCAATACGAACGGCTACTCCGAAGCCTGGGCGCACGCGATCATCAGCAAATTCAACTCCGGGTTTACCCAAGGTACCGTTGGCTTTGGCGTTGATGCCTTTGCCATGATCGGCCTCAAGCTCGACACCGGTGATGGGCGCAACGGCGGCCGTAGCTCCTTCGACGTGCTGCCCGTTGATAACAAGGGTGAAGCTCGCGACGAATACACCAAGGTCGGCGGCGCAGCCAAAGTCCGCTTGTTCGATACCATCGTGAAAGTGGGTGATGTCTTCCCATCGACCCCGGTCGTCGCATCGGGTGACTCTCGCCTGCTGCCAGAGAGTTTCCGCGGTGTGACCGTTGAGAACACCAGCATCCAGGGCCTTACCCTCCAGGGTGGTCGTCTGCATGCGATGAGCCAGCCGGTCTCAAGCAACCTGAACGACAACTTCGTGACGTTCTACGGCGGCCCGGTCAACTCGCCATGGATCGGTTACGGTGGCGGTGACTACTCGATCAACGACAACTGGACTGTGAGCGTCTACGCCAGCCAGCTGAAAGACGTCTGGAATCAGTACTACGCCGGCACAAGCGTGGTTTACCCGCTGAGCGACGATCTGGCGCTGATCGGTGGCTTCAACTACTACAAAGCCGTAGATGAAGGTAAGAAGCGCCTGGGTGAATTCGACAACAACATCTGGAGTGCCAAGGTCGGTGTGCGTTACGGTGCCCACACCCTGGCCCTGTCGCATCAGCGCAACAACGGCGACGACGATTTCGACTACCTGCGTCAGTCGGACTCGATTTTCGTCGACAACTCCATCCAGTACAGCGACTTCAACTCGCCGAAAGAGCGTTCCTGGATGCTGCGCTATGACCTGAACTTCACCAGCTACGGCATTCCAGGCCTGACGTTCATGACGCGCTACGCCAGAGGCTCGGGTGCGGATTACTCGAACGCTAACCAGTTCTACATGCGCACCGACGACAACGGCAACCCGCTCGACAATCAGAAGCGTTGGGAGCGTGACGTCGAAGTCAAATACGTTGTCCAAACCGGTCCGGCAAAAGATCTGTCCTTCCGGTTGCGCCAGGCAACCACGCGTGCCACTGCTTTCGAATCGGATCTGGATGAAACTCGTGTAATCATCGAGTACCCGCTTTCGATTCTGTAATTCGCTAACTGGGCCAGTTATCCATTGGCGGGTCCTGTTAGTAAAACGAGCATTACGCATTCACCTTGAGTGGCTTAAGTGCTCCTTTGGTAAAAGGTGGATATTTGGCGCCCATTGGGCGCCTTTTTTTTGCCTAAAATTCAAGTAGGCGTTCGATTGTACGCATCGCATGCCGGTGAAGTTCATGACTACACCAATGACCAGTCTCTTCAATGTGAGCGACCTCGCCGTCATCTGAGCGGAACGAAGCCAGCACAAAGAAGAAAATAACCCAATACTTCATAAGGTCAAATCACCTGCTGGAGAGAGGGCCCGCAACTGTCAAACCCAAACCGCGACAAGATATACCGCCAGACTATCAACTGTATTACCTAGAAATTACAAATCCGTCATTTGAGCCCCGGCACGCTCATTTTGATTTACCATCCCTTTCAATAATGCCGGCGCGCGTGCGCGGTTAATTGCTCAGTGATATCGAGACAAAATCCCATGCGAATTCTGGTAATTGAGGATGAAGTAAAAACTGCGGAGTATGTGCGTCAAGGTCTGACGGAATGTGGCTATGTCGTAGATTGCGTCCACACCGGGTCAGATGGATTATTCTTGGCTAAGCAGCACGAATATGAGCTGATTATCCTGGATATAAATCTGCCAGAGATGGACGGTTGGCAGGTCCTTGAGTTGTTGCGTCGTAAAAACTGCCCTTCCCGTATCATGATGCTGACGGCGAGAAGCCGGCTGGCGGATAAGGTCCGGGGGCTGGAGAACGGAGCAGATGACTACCTGATCAAGCCATTTGAGTTCCCTGAGCTGCTGGCCCGGGTTCGCGCCTTGATGCGCAGGTCAGATCACCCTGCATCCGTAGAGGTCATTCGCGTCGCTGACCTGGAGCTTGATCAGAGCCGGCACAGGGCATTCAGGGACGGTCAGCGCATTGACCTGACCACGAAAGAATTCGCGTTACTGCATTACCTGATGCGTAATACCGGTGTGGTGCTGAGCCGCACCCAAATTATTTCGCAGGTTTGGGATATGAATTTTGACTGCGACACAAACGTTGTAGAGGTGTCGATTCGAAGACTCAGAGCCAAGATAGATGACCCTTTCGAGACCAAACTGATACATACGCTTCGGGGCGTAGGGTATGTGCTTGAAAAACGATAGTTGCCAAGCTCTCTAGTACCGAAAATCCGCTACATGCTCCCGTCGCTTGCGAACTTGAGGTTTCTGTTTACGATCCGCGGCGCTGATTCCTCACTCAACAAATGAGGTAGGCTGTACATGAGGTATAGCATTGATTATCAGCAGGTTTCGCAAGGACAATCCGATGCCAGCATTGATGCCTGTCCAGCTGACATTGTCTTCAACAGCGACCATGGCCTAGCTCTTATCCCGTGCGTTGGCGATGTTATCAACCTCCCCTCTACGGCGGTCAAAGAAGGGGTTTGCGGCATCGTTAGATCAAGGATTTTCAATTATCTCAGAGGTCCTGAAGAGCTGTACTGTCACGTCAATATTCTCGTTGAGGAGGCGGACATCAATTTCGAAAGTCTCATCTCGGAATACATGCGCAATCAGTCACGTGCTCGCTCGCCTTCTTCATAAAGTCGAAGGCGGGCCAGTCCATTAATGGTTGTGTATGGGTGAGGGTTCAGCAGAGCGAGCGCCTACTGAGCACCAGAGATGAATAGTCACAGCCTAGTGGTTTAACGCGGTACTGCTGGTGTACGCAGGGCCGGACTCATTGTTTTTTGAATGGCGCATTGCAGCACATAGAAATATAAAACCCCGGAAGCAAATACGATTGCGGACAGATAAGCAAACTCAGAGTCTAAAACCCCGGAAACCATATACAATTTAATCGTGATAGAACCCATAATAATTCCGGTACAGTACATGACGCCTGTGAACTGATTGCCCAAAAAACTCAGTATGCCGCTGAAGGCATTGTTCGCACTCAACAGCATTGCTTTCAGTATCGTCCAGCCGAGAACTGGCAGAAAAGCCTTGATCATGAAGGCGAATAACATCGACGATGCAAACAGTTTTATCGGGGTTTCTGCCCACGGCTTGATGGTGCCGTCTACTTCAACGCCGGTATACAAGATGATATTCAGAATAATCGCCATAAGGGTGCATATGCCGAGGCGTATCATTTCCCGCTTAAGCGGGGCCATCATTATCACTGCGTGAATCTTGTTTCCAAAGTATCGTTTTAGTCCTTGGATCGACATTTTTCTTCCTATGCTCTCGGGTATGACGCTGTTGTAGCGTTGTATGACGGTCATGCTTTTACCCGAAGAGAGGTGACGCTTCAACGGTCCTGAATTGCGCAGGGGATCTCATGTCCTTCCCCTGGCTGGGTAGCTTGCTGAGAAATTCTCATCTACCTGCGTGGCAACGATGCGGCCACCCCGCCGCCGTCAGAGCTCTGGAGGACTGGCTGCTGTCAGCAACTCATCGAGTGACGGAACCTTAGCGTTTGCACTGAGGACGAGTGTTCTGGATCGGAGTATGGATACATCAAAGAAAGATTCGCACTCGACTCTTCCGTTTACTTCTCTCCAGTGGGTGACTTCTGGTATCAACTCATTAGGCACCGGGTATAGTGCCATAGGGTTATGGAATACCTCCACTTCAGCAGACCACGGCTCGTAGCCATATTGCGGCCAGAGCTGACCGTAGTCGCTGGACGCTACATCCAACAGAAATGGGATACCTCGTGATGCTCCCGGAGAACGGTCGAAAAACTCACCAAACCGCAAGTATCGGTACCCGTCTAGATGAGCTCCACCTGAGATCGGCACTCGGCTGAGCTTTGGCACTGTGCAGGCATTGGTGAAAATGACCGCTGAAAGATGGGCATTTTCCATTAGCGTAAATAGGCCGTTGGGGCGCCCTGATAGCAGAGATGTCTCTTCCTCCACAGTTATCAGGTGCGTACCACGATGCGCAGATGAGTGAACTGCAAAGCCATAGAGATAGCTGATGAGCGACTCCCTGCTCCACAGCATTGAACTGGGCGCATGGAAATCGGCTAAGGCCAGAATGAGCGGCTTACCCTCCACGTGCGGTAGGGATTCGTAACGCTTGTCCAATTTGTTTTGGATGGTCCTCGCAAACCTTTCTGCAGCCGCTCCTAAGAAACGCTCATGTCGGTCAGCGGGTGGGGGGACCGGCGAGGCGCCAAAATGCTCATACCGCTCTTCCGGGTTGGCTGTCACTGCTTCAACCCAGGCCTCATCTCCCAGCCTATTCTCGATGTGAAAATCGGGTGATTCTTTAGGCTGGGTGACCAAGAGTCCCTGTTCACGAAAAATCGCTAATAGGTGGGCTTCCCAGAGGCGGGTGTGAAAATTCTCAGTCTGGCAATCGGGAACCCAATTTCTGTCTGGGGATGGCAGTGCGAGATACAGTTGATTCAGCGCCCACGCCCCAATACGGCGGCTTGGATCAAATAGTGATTTGAACACCACGCTTGGTGTGCGCTTACCCATTCTGCTTAGAGGAGCACGTCGTCGTTCACCTGAAGGGAGTGGAAGCGGATGGGCTTGGGTATAGAGAAAATGGCTGATTGAGGCGCGGGCTTCGGACTCGCCAGTGGTGCACTCACCATGGCTGAGGAGCACCCACACGCTATCGACACGACGCCGCAAGGTGACAATTCCGAAGCTGCCGGAATTGATATTTCGGGTTAGAGCGGCACAAGAAATTCCGTCCTCACTAAGCCATGCCCCTACTGGCGGGCTGTCCCCAAACCCCAACCCTCGTGGAAGCGACAAAGCGATTAGATCGAACATCGGCGCAGCAATTTCTTTCATTCGCTGATCTCGGCAGTCGTCAAAATGCATTCCATCAATGCCTCGGAGCGTGCCCGCCGGCGATGGCATCGGTGGAGGTACCTATTGAAGAAGGGGGCTTTGCTCCACCAGGACGTCTCGGTTGGTGAAGATGGTCTCAATGGTTGCAGCCTCGGCAGCCACATGAGTCTTTCGCGTGATCTCTTCAAGGGCCAGTTCGAGCCGGTAGTCTTGGAAATACTCGTACAGCTTTTCAGAGCTCTCGGATATCTCCTCCCCACCATTTTTTGCGAACAAGATGTGGATGATCGCTGCGAGTGGGAGGGAGATGTCGAGATCCTTCTCTTCTGCATCTGACTCCGAGTTCAAACCGTCGAAATACCTCTCCAGATGATTCTGGAGCTCCTCAAGCCAGAACTGAGATAGGTTGCTAGGTAGGGAGCTTTCAGGCCCGGTCAGAAGGACTTCATCTCTGAATAGAGCCAGCAGATTGGGGTTTGCCATGGAGGACCTCACGATTAGATTTGAGAGCAACTGGTCAGCATAGTCCACCTCAAGATGACCACCTCCTTGACGCCCATCCTGGTGCTCCTGAGCATCAGACGAGTGAATCGCCCCGAAACCTGTAGATACAAAATGACCGCTTCTCGCCGTTAGCTGCCTTTCTTGAAGGACAGCTTTGGGTCGATAGCGGCCTTCGTGGAGGTTGGTGTCTACGGGGTCGGTTTAGTCATTCTGAATCTCCGGTTTCACCTCCGTGAGGCCGGCCATCGTCATGCATCAGATCTTGATTGACACGCGTGCCGCTTTGGATAGCCTTGCAATTGAGGGCTGCAACTGCGCATTTGTCGGGCCTGGGTACCAGCATGAGCCCCCGCAATTTTGGCAGCAGAGGAAGCTGGTTCCTCTGAAGTAGTGACGGCGGGCATTGCCAGTCGGATTCTGAACCCAAGGTCGCCAGACTAGGAGCTAAAGGATCGCTGCGACTACTCCTCATCCCTTACCGAAAAGTCACGCGTCGGTCGTAAACGGCCCTTTCCAGGCCAATCAACTTTTGTGATTGGTGAGTAGGGATTTCTCGGCTTTTCTGTGAAAAGCACCCCTTCATTTCACAAAAAAAATGGCGAAGATTCCAATTTCACGGGGTCTGGCCTATCACCTATTTTGTGAACCTACATCAGGTGTAACTCGCCACACACTAAAAAGCCCGCTGATGCGGGCTTTTTAGTGCCTGCAAAAAATCAGTAGCCGGTGAGAATGTTCACGATCACACCACTGGCAATCGCCACCAACACATAGTCGCCGTTCACGTACAACCAACGGTGGTCCCCGCGGTGGCGCATACAGGTGGCGCGCTTTCCAGTCGGTCACCCAGTAACGGTCCCCACGGTAGTGTGGGTCAACGGCATGACCACGCTGCCACTGCTGATGAGGTACTGGCATGCCCTGCTGCGGTCGGAAGTTCGGGTTGCGGTAAGCGGGTGCTCGTCCGTTGTCATGTCGGCCTTGCTGCTTCGGCTGGCCATGCGGTGGGTTGCCTTGGTGCGATGGACCATCATCATGCCGGTCGGGTGGGCCCGGCTGCGCGAAGCTGGCCAACGGTGCGCTGAGCATGAGCGCGGCGCAGATCACGGTTAGGGTTTTCTTCATTTGACGCGGTCCTCTGCATATTAACGCCCGGTTGTAACTGCCTGGGTACCGGGTACGGTTAAGCAATCAGACCACGGTTCTAGCCGTTTAATGTAAGGGCAGAGGTAAAGGTCAGGTAAAGCTGCAGGTGGGGTGAACACTGTGGGAGCGTTTGCCAACATTTGTTAGTTCAGCCCAAGGGCCTTCAAGCGGCGATAGAGGGTACGTTCACTCATGCCAAGATGGCTGGCCAGTTCACTGCGCGAACCCTTGAACTGTTCCAGCGCCTGCGCCAGCTCACCCAGGTTGCTGCGACGGCCACCTGTGGTGAACGCCCCCGCCGGCCCGATATCTTCCGGCAAGTGTTCAGGGCGGATCAGCCCGTCATCGGCAAACAACCGCGCCCTTTCCAGAATATTGCGCAGCTCGCGGATATTGCCCGGAAACGGATGCAACTCAAGTTGCTGCAAGGCATCGTCACTCAGCCTGGGCGTCGGCTTGCCGGCCATGCGCTGCAGCAGGCTCTGCGCGAGCAGCGGCAGGTCTTCCACCCGCTCGCGCAACGCCGGCAGGCGAATCGGGAAGCCGCTGATGCGGTAATACAGGTCTTCACGGAAGGTACCCTCGGCAACCATCTGTTTGAGCGGCTTGTGAGTGGCCGATACCAGGCGGAAATCTGAATGCACCGTGCGCAGGCTGCCCACCGGGCGGAAGCTGCCGGACTCGATCAGACGCAGCAGCTTCACCTGCATTGCCAATGGCACTTCGCCGATTTCGTCGAGGAACAGTGTGCCGCCATGGGCCGCCTCGGCCAGGCCGATCTTGCGCTGGTTGGCACCGGTGAACGCGCCTTTCTCGTAACCGAACAACTCGCTTTCGAACAACGATTCAGTCAGGCCAGTGCAGTCGACCACCACCAGCGGGCCGTTGGCTCTGGGGCTGCCCATGTGTACCGCACGGGCGAACAGTTCTTTACCGCTACCCGACTCACCCTGCAGCAGCACCGGTATCTGCGCTGGCGCCGCACGTTGCAGGCTGGCCAAGGCAGCCTTGAAGGCGGGTGCGCGACCGACCAGGCCCTGCTCCTGAGGTTGCGCTGACGCGAGGGTGATGGTGGTCAGGCGTTCGACAAAGGCCACCACCCTGCCCTGTTCATCCAGTATTGGCCGCAGCTCGACATCGACATGCTCGGGGCCGCGTGGTGTGTGATGAACATGCAGCACTCGCTCGGGCACCTTGCTGTCCCACGCCTTGCGCATGGGGCAATGCTCGCCGGCCTGGTCGCACGGTACGGCATAGTGGTGCGAGACCTTGTGGCACTTCTCACCCAGCGGGGCCTGGTCATGGCGGCCGAACTGACGGCGATAGGCGGCGTTGGCAGCCAGGATGTTGTAGTCGGTGTCCAGCACGATTGCCGGCAGGGCGTCGTGCTCAAGGTAGGAAACCAAGGCTAGGATGAGGGGATGAGCTTCAGGCATGACGGCACCGTATGGATGACCGGCGCAGGGTAACAAGGACTGCCAAACACTGCCATTGGCTGACAGTCGACTGCCACCCGCACTGCCAGTTTTGCTGCCAGTTGTTTGCAACGGGCCGGATTCATTGGGCCATGCACGGTAAAAAGCCTGGCATGCATCTTGATAAACCTCCTGTCACTGCCTACGCCTTACAAGGCGGGGCGGATAAATTGGAGAACGTGATGATCATCGGCAACAACCTTCACGTGGACGCCTTTTACGACAAGGCGACCTCGACCATCAGCTACCTGGTCATGGACCGTGAAACCCGGCAATGCGCATTGATCGACAGCGTGCTGGATTACGACCCCAAGTCCGGGCGCACGTGCAGCGCCTCGGCGGATCGCCTGATCGAGCGCGTGATCGAGCTGAATGCCAGCGTGCGGTGGGTGCTGGAAACCCATGTACATGCCGACCATCTTTCAGCGGCTGCCTACCTGAAGGAGAAGCTGGGCGGCCATACCGCTATCGGTGCGCACATCACCCAGGTGCAGAAAGTGTTCGGTGCCTTGTTCAATGCAGAGCCCGGCTTCGCCCGTGATGGCAGCCAGTTCGATGTGCTGCTTGAGGACGAGGGAGGTTTCCGTATCGGCAACCTGCACGCCCGGGCGCTGCACACGCCAGGGCACACACCCGCGTGCATGAGCTTCATGATCGAGGACGCCGGCGAGATCGCGGTGTTTGTGGGTGACACTCTGTTCATGCCCGACTACGGCACTGCCCGCTGCGACTTCCCGGGGGCCGATGCCCGTACCCTGTACCGCTCGATCCGTCGTCTGCTGGCTTTCCCCGACCAGACACGGCTGTTCATGTGCCATGACTACCTGCCAGGTGGCCGCGACATGCAGTACGTCACCACCGTGGCCGAGCAGCGCGCCAGTAACATCCACATTCACCAGGGCATCGATGAAGACAGTTTCGTCGCCATGCGCGAAGCCCGTGACAAGACCCTCGACATGCCCGTGCTGATACTGCCTTCGGTGCAGGTGAACATGCGCAGCGGCCAGCTTCCTCCGCCGGAAGAGAACGGCGTGAGCTATCTGAAAGTCCCGCTGAACAAGCTGTAACCGCCCTGCCCCATAATCAGATTTCCAGGATTTACCGCCATGCCTGCCTTGTTGTCCCCTGCCAATACCGACCACCACAAGGTGGTCATCGTCGGTGCCGGTGCCGCTGGTATCGCCACCGCTTCCAGCCTTATCAGCCGTGATCCGTCGCTGGACGTAGCCTTGATCGACCCCGCCGAAGTGCATTACTACCAACCCGGCTGGACCATGGTCGGTGCTGGTGTGTTCAAGGCGCCGAGTACCGCCCGTACCATGGCCTCGACCATCCCGCGCGGTGTGCGCTGGGTCAAGGCGCGTGTGCAGGGCTTCGACCCGCTGGGCCAGTTGGTCATCCTCGAAGACGGCCGCGCCATCAGCTATGAACAGTTGGTGGTCTGCCCCGGGCTCACGCTGGACTGGGCGGCCATCGATGGCCTCAGCGAAACCCTGGGCCGCAACGGTGTCACCTCCAATTACCGCTACGACCTGGCTCCCTACACCTGGGAACTGGTGCAGAAGCTCAAGCAAGGCCGCGCCGTATTCAGCCAGCCGCCCATGCCGATCAAATGTGCGGGGGCGCCGCAAAAGGCGCTGTACTTGTCTTGCGACCACTGGCTGCGCCACGGCCATCTTGGCGCGGTAAAAGCCAGCTTTTTCAATGCCGGTGCTGTTTTGTTCGGTGTGGCGGACTACGTGCCCGCGTTGATGAAGTACATCGAAAAATACGCGGTGGACCTCAATTTTTCCCACCGACTGGTTGCCGTGGATGGCCCGAACAAGCGCGCCACGTTCGTGCGCACCCTGCCCGATGGCAGCAGCGAAACGCGAACCGAGGCTTTCGACATGCTCCACGTGGTACCTCCACAGGTACCGCCGGCCTTTATTCGCGAAAGCCCATTGGCCGACAATGCCGGCTGGGTCGATGTCGACCCGCACACCCTGCGCCATCGCAAGTACACCAACATCCATGCCCTGGGTGACGTGGCCAGTACCAGCAATGCCAAGACTGCCGCGGCGGCCCGTAAGCAGGCGCCGGTAGTGGCCAACAACATGTTGGTGGCCCTGGGGCGGCTGCCCACCCTCGCCCAGTACGATGGCTACGGTTCGTGCCCGCTGACGGTCGAGCGCGGCAAAATCGTTTTGGCCGAGTTCACCTATGGCGGCAAGCTGGCACCAAGCTTCCCCAGCTGGTTGCTGGATGGCCGCAAACCGACGCGCCTGGCCTGGTTGCTCAAGGCGCAGGCGCTGCCTCCCTTGTATTGGCAAGGCATGCTCAAGGGCCGCGAGTGGCTGGCGCGCCCGCAGCTGATAGCTGAGGGTGGGCAGTGATCGAACATCAATTTTTGGGGGCGGGCCTGGGCGCGATCATCGGCGCGGTGCTGGCGTTGACCGGCGCAGGCGGCGGCATTCTCGCAGTGCCTTTGCTGGTGTTCGGCTTGGGGTTGTCGATGGTCGAGGCCGCACCGGTCGGCCTGCTGGCCGTAGGCATGGCGGCGGCGGTTGGCGCAGTGCTGGGCTTGCGTCAGGGGTTGGTGCGTTATCGGGCGGCGCTGTTTATTGCGCTGATCGGCGTAGCAGCGGCGCCTTTCGGGCTGATGCTGGCGCACCGCTTGCCGAATAAACCTTTGCAGTTGGTGTTTGCCGGTGTGCTGGTTTACGCCTGCCTGCGCATCTGGCGCAAGGCTGCCAAAGACCTGCGCGGTGAGGCCAATGATGCCCACCGTTATATCGAACCGTGCGTGTTGAACCCATTGCAAGGCCGCTTGCGCTGGACCCTGCCCTGCGCGCGTGCCCTGGCATTCACCGGTGCCTTGTCCGGGTTGCTGTCTGGTTTGCTTGGGGTGGGCGGTGGTTTCGTCATCATCCCGGCCCTGAACCGCTACACCAACCTGCGCATGGCCAGCATCGTTTCCACGTCGCTGGCGGTAATCGCGCTTGTGTCCACCGGCAGTGTGGTCAGCGCCAGCCTGGCGGGTGTCATGCATTGGCAGGTTGGCGCCCCGTTCGCCGTCGGTGCAGTCCTCGGCCTGCTGCTGATGCGGCCATTGGCGGCCAGGCTGGCTGGGCCGCGTTTGCAGCAAATGTTTGCGCTGGCCGGTTGGGCGGCGGCCTTGCTGCTGGCTGGCAAGGCACTACTGGGCTAGCAGCGCGTCCTGTTCCGCTGCGCACAATGCCAGCAGGTAGTCCCACACCACCCGCAGGCGCACCGATTTGTGCAGCTCGCGGCGGGTGCAGATCCAGTAGCTGCGCTGGATGGTCTCGCCAGGCAGTACGCGCACCAGCGTCGGGTCGTGGCGAGCCATGTAGTTGGGCAGCACGGCGATGCCCAGCCTGGCGCGGGCGGCGGCTTGTTGGGCGATCACGCTGGTGCTGCGAAACACCACCGTCGGTGCCCGGCAGAAACTGTTGAGAAACAGCAGTTCCTGGCTGAACAGCAGGTCGTCGACGTAGCCGATCCAGTTGTGCCGCGCCAGGTCCTCGCGGTTGCGCAGAGGCGGCGCCCGGTCCAGATAGTCCTGGCTGGCGTACAGCGCCAGGCGGTAGTCGGTGAGCTTGCGGGTGATCAGCAGGTCGGCGTTGGGCCGTTCCAGGTGGATGCTGATCTCCGCTTCGCGGTTGAGGATGCTGACAAAGCGCGGCACCGCCACCAGTTCCACCTCCAGCCCCGGGTAGCGCTCGAACAGTGCGTTCATGCGCGGGGTGAAGAACATGATGCCGATGCCTTCGGTGACCCCCAGGCGGATCTTGCCCAGCGGGGTGATGGCCTGGGTAATTTCTTCCTGTGCCAGCAGCGCGACGTTTTCCATGGCTTCGGCATGCTTGAGCAGGGCCTGGCCTGAAGGGGTCGGCTCATAGCCCTGGGCATGCTGCACGAACAGCGCAGTGCCCAGGCTTTGCTCGATGCTCTCGATATGCCGGGCTACGGTGCTGTGGGTGGTGTTAAGGCGCTTGGCGGCGGTAAGCAGCCGGCCGCTGCGCTGCAACTCGAGGAAAAACCGCAGATCGTTCCAGTCGAACATGCTGATCCTTTTTGGCAGTTCGTTCCGGCCTCTTCGCGGGCGTGCCCGCGAAGAGGCCGGTTCAGGCTTACCTCTGTGCTAAAACGCACAGCGGCTGCGCAAAATCTCGTGTTTCACCCACGAAATTACTCACTAAGATGGATCGGGACAAGAATAAAAAACAGGCGCGAGGTCGCACATGCCATCAGCCGATTCTGCCTTTGAATACGTGGTCGTAGGGGCCGGTCCCGCCGGTTGCCTGCTGGCCAATCGTTTGTCCGCCGACCCTTCCTGCCGCGTGCTGCTGCTGGAGGCGGGTGGCCGCGACAACTATCCCTGGATCCACATCCCCGTCGGTTACCTCTACTGCATCGGCAACCCGCGCACAGACTGGTGTTTCAAGACCGAGGCACAGCCCGGCCTGGGTGGCCGGGCACTGGGCTATCCACGGGGCAAAGTGCTCGGTGGCTGTTCTTCGATCAACGGCATGATCTACATGCGTGGCCAGGCGGCCGACTATGACCGTTGGGCCGAGCAAGGCAACGATGGCTGGGCCTGGAACGATGTGCTGCCGCTGTTCAAGGCCAGCGAAAACCACTTTGCCGGTGCCAGCGACCACCACGGCAGCGAGGGCGAATGGCGGGTCGAGCGCCAGCGCTACAGCTGGCCGATCCTCGATGCTTTCCGTGATGCCGCCGAGCAAAGCGGTATCGGCAAGGTCGACGACTTCAACACCGGCGACAATCAGGGCTGTGGATACTTTCAGGTCAACCAGCGCAGCGGCGTACGCTGGAACGCGTCCAAAGCTTTTCTGCGGCCGATAAAGGACCGCGCCAACCTCACCGTGCTGACCGGCGTTCAGGTTGACCAGGTACTGCTCAACAATACCCGGGCGCGGGCCGTGAAAGCGTTTTGGCAAGGTGCCTGGCACGAGTTTGCGGCGCGTCGCGAAATCATCCTCTGCGCCGGCGCCGTCGGTTCACCCGGTATCCTTCAGCGCTCCGGCATCGGCCCGCGCCCGCTGCTGGAAAGCCTGGGTATCGGCGTACGCCACGATATGCCGGGCGTGGGTGGCAACCTTCAGGACCACCTGCAATTGCGCCTTATCTACCAGGTCCGCAACACCCGCACCTTGAACCAGATGGCCAATAGCCTTTTGGGCAAGATGGGCATGGGCCTGCGCTACCTCTACGACCGCAGCGGCCCGCTGGCCATGGCGCCGAGCCAGCTGGGCGCGTTCGTGCGTTCAAGCCCGGAACAGGCCACCGCCAACCTGCAGTATCACGTGCAGCCGCTGTCACTGGAGCGCTTCGGTGAGCCGTTACACGCGTTCCCGGCCTTTACCGCGTCGGTGTGCAACCTGCGCCCGGCCAGCCGCGGGCGTATCGATATCTGCAGCACCGACATGAACAGCACGCCGCTGATCAACCCCAACTACCTCAGCGACCCACAGGACCTGCGCGTCGCAGCCGATGCCATCCGCCTTACCCGGCGCATCGTACAGGCCCCTGCCCTTGCAGCGTTCGAGCCCAAGGAATACCTGCCAGGCCCAACAATGCAAACCGAGCAAGACCTGTTCGAAGCCGCCGGCAAGATTGGCACCACTATCTTCCACCCAGTGGGTACCTGTCGTATGGGCAGCGGCGCCCTGGACGTTGTGGATAACCAGCTGCGCGTACACGGCATCCCCGGCTTGCGCGTGGCCGATGCCTCGATCATGCCGCAGATCACCTCCGGTAATACCTGTTCACCGACCCTTATGATCGCCGAGAAGGCGGCGCAACTGATCCTCAAAGGAGCTGCTATCCAAACCTACTTGAACGAAGACGCGATACCGACCCCCTGACCCGGGTGCGTGCAACACCGGTGGCTCGCGGTCAGAAGCCGCCGACAGTGGAACAAAAAGAATAATCACTGTGGCCTGCGGGCCGAGGACAGCAACGATGTCGGATTACATCCAGGAACAGGGTGCGGCGGCCAGCAGCCCCAGCAGCCGTGAAGAACGCAAGATCATTTTCGCGTCATCCCTCGGGACGGTTTTCGAGTGGTATGACTTTTTTCTCTATGGGGCGCTGGCAGCGGTCATCAGCAAGCAGTTCTTTGCTGGCGTGAACGACACCACCGCCTTTATCTTCGCCCTCATGGCCTTTGCCGCTGGCTTTCTGGTGCGGCCGTTCGGTGCATTGGTGTTCGGCCGTCTGGGCGACATGATCGGGCGCAAGTACACCTTCCTGGTCACCATCGTGCTGATGGGCCTGTCCACCTTCGCCGTGGGGCTGTTGCCCACTTATGCCAGCATCGGCATTGCCGCACCGATCATCCTGGTGATCCTGCGCATGCTCCAGGGGCTGGCGCTGGGGGGAGTACGGCGGTGCTGCCACCTACGTGGCCGAACATGCACCCCAAGGCAAACGGGGCTTCTACACCGGTTTCATCCAGTCCACCGCCACCCTTGGCCTGTTGCTGTCGCTGCTGGTGGTGCTGGGCAGCCGCTACATCAGTGGCGACCAGTTCGAAACCTGGGGCTGGCGCTTGCCGTTCCTGTTGTCGATCGTGCTGCTGGCCATCTCCACCTGGATCCGCATGAGCATGCACGAATCACCGGCGTTCGTGAAAATGAAGGCCCAGGGCAAAGTCAGCAAGTCGCCGATCCGTGAGTCGTTCACCTCCTGGCCAAACCTGAAAGTGGTGCTTACCGCGCTGTTCAGCATCAACGCCGGGCAAGCCGTGACCTTTTACACGGCGCAGTTCTACGTGCTGTTTTTCATGACCCAGATGCTGAAGATGGACCCGGCCCAAGCCAACACGCTGCTGATCATCAGTGTGGTGATCGGTGCACCGTTCTTCGTGTTCTTCGGCTGGTTGTCGGACCGTATTGGCCGCAAGCCGATCCTGATGCTCGGCCTGCTGCTGGCCACGGTGCTGTACTTCCCGCTGTTCAAGGCGCTGAGCCACTACGCCAACCCTCAGATCGACGCTGCCAGCCGGCAGGCGCCGATCGTGGTCACCGCCGACCCGCAAAGCTGCACCTTCCAGTTCGACCCGGTGGGCAAGGCACGTTTTGACAGCCCCTGCGACAAGGTCAAGACGTTCCTGGTCAAGCAGGGCCTGCCGTACAGCTCGGTAAGCGTTGCCGGTAGCGATGTGGTGGTCAACATTGGTGAGAAGACCATCAATGGCTTCGACGAAGCAGCCATGCGCACTGCTGTGGAACAGGCTGGCTACCCAGCCAAGGCCGACCCGGGGCAGGTCAATCAGGTGATGGTGGTGGTGCTGATCGTGGCGATGATCCTGATCGCGACCATGACCTATGGCCCGCTGGCAGCCGTGATGGTCGAACTGTTCCCGACCCGTATCCGCTACACCTCGATGTCACTGCCCTACCATATTGGCAACGGCTGGTTCGGTGGCTTCCTGCCAACTGTGTCGTTCGCGCTGGTGGTGTATACCGGGGATATCTTCTACGGGCTGTGGTACCCGGTGCTGGTGACCGGCATCAGTTTGGTGGTGGGGATTTTCTGCCTTAGAGAAACCAAGGATGTGGATCTCGACAAGGTTTGATGCTGTTCACAGGGCACAAAAAAACCGGCTGTAAAAGCCGGTTTTTTTATGCCCTGGAAAAACTTATGCACGTTTTTAAGAAAAATGTCATACGTAGAAATAAACTGCTAATTCAACTACTTAGCGATCACTTCAAGCATTTGATCGAAAAACTGCTCACAAGTTATCCACAGATGGTCAGGCCGTCTGCTGTTGGGGTTTTTCTTCTGCTGGCGGCAGCGAACCCAACGCCCGTTGGGTGGCTTCGTTCCACGCCGCAGCGCGGTCGTTGAGTTCGGCGATGGCACGTGGCCCGGTGCCGTTGGCGTACATCGGCTCGCCAATCACCACCTCGATGGTACCGGCACGCTTGCCCCAACCGGTCTTCGGCCAGAACTTGCCGGCATTGTGGGCGATCGGTAGCACCGGCAGCCCGGCATTCACGGCCAGTGCGGTACCGCCGCGGGAGAACTTGCCCACGGTGCCGAACGGCACGCGGGTGCCTTCCGGGAATATCAGCACCCACGTCTTCTGCTTGAGCAGCTCGTCACCCTTGCTTGCCACCTGGCGCAGCGCTTCCTTCGGGTTGTCTCGGTTGATCGCGATTGGCCGCAGCATGGCCATGGCCCAACCGAAGAACGGCACGTACAGCAGCTCGCGCTTGAGCACCTGGCTCAGCGGCGAAAAGTACTGGGAAAGGAAGAAGGTTTCCCAAGTGCTCTGGTGATTGGACAGGATCACGCACGGCTCTTTCGGCACGTTCTCGGCGCCAGTGACCTTGTAGTCGATGCCGAGAATGGTGCGCACCAGGAACAGCGCGCAGCGGCACCAGTACACGTTGATGAACGTGTAGCGCTTGGGGAACGAAAGGAACGGCGCGATGAAGAAGCTCAGCGAGCACCACAGCAACGAACTGGTGCCCAGCAGCAGGTAAAAAAGAAAGATTCTGATCGCCTGCAGGATCGACATAGTGGCTTGTACCATTGCGGGGCATGCCCGCCTGAGAAAAATGCGCCCAAAGGCGCACTGTTTAAATTAGTTGTCTGGCGATAGCTGCCAGATCGTCGAAAATCAGTGTAGTTTCAGGGACACCTTTTTCCAGGGTCCGCTCGCCCTTGCCGGTTTTTACCAACACGGGTTGTGCACCGACGGCCAGGGCGGCCTCCAGGTCACCTTTGCTGTCACCGACGAACCAGACGCCTGGCAGGCTGACCTGGTAATGCTCGGCAATCGCCACCAGCATGCCAGGCTTTGGCTTGCGACAATCGCAGCCTTCGTCCGGCCCGTGCGGGCAATACACGATATGGCCCACCTCGCCCCCCTGCTCGGCCACCAGCGCGCGCAGGCGTGCGTGCATGGCCTCGAGGGTTGCCAGTGTGTAGTAGCCACGGGCAATGCCGGACTGGTTGGTGGCCACGGCCACCGTCCAGCCCGCTTTGCTCAACTGCGCGATGGCCTCGACCGAGCCAGGGATCGGCACCCATTCTTCCAGCGTCTTGATGTAGGCGTCGGAGTCATGGTTGATGACCCCGTCACGGTCGAGAATCAGCAGTTTCAAGGCTTACCCCAGCAGCGAAATGTCGGCCACGCCCAGGAACAGGCCGCGCAGGCGGCTGAGCAGGGCATAACGGTTGGCGCGTACCTTGGCGTCTTCAGCGTTGACCATCACCGCCTCGAAGAAGGCGTCGACCGGGTCACGCAGGGCCGCCAGGCGGGCCAGCGATTCACTGTACTGGCGTGCAGCAGCCATCGGTTGCACGGCCTGGTCGGCCTGCTGGATGGCGGAGTACAGCGAGAACTCGTTGGCGTTGTCGAAGTACTTCGGCTCGACCTGTTCGGCGATGGCGCCTTCGGCCTTGCTCAGCAGGTTCGACACACGCTTGTTCACCGCGGCCAGGGCTTCGGCTTCTGGCAGCTTGCGGAAGGCCTGCACGGCCTGCACACGCTGGTCGAAGTCCAGGGCGGAGCCTGGCTGCAGGGCACGCACCGACAGGTAGGTGGCCACATCGATGCCTTCGTCTTCGTAACGCGCACGCAGGCGGTCGAAGATGAACTCCAGTACCTGCTCGGCCAGGCCGGCGGCCTTGACCTTGGCACCGAACTGCTTGACGGCGAACTCGACCGCACCGGTCAGGTTCAGGTCCAGCTGCTTCTCGATCAGGATGCGCAGCACGCCCAGGGCGGCACGGCGCAGGGCGTACGGGTCCTTGCTACCGGTGGGCAGCATGCCGATGCCGAAGATGCCAACCAGGGTGTCGAGTTTGTCGGCGATGGCCACGGCAGCACCGGTGAGGGTCTGCGGCAGCTCGGCGCCAGCGCCGCGCGGCATGTACTGCTCGTTCAGGGCCAGGGCGACGTCTTCCGGCTCACCGTCGTTGAGCGCGTAGTAGTAACCGGCAACACCCTGCATTTCAGGGAATTCGCCGACCATCTCGGTGGCCAGGTCGCACTTGGACAGCAGGCCGGCACGGCCAGCGCGCTGGGCGTCGCCGCCGATCAGCGGGGCAATGAATGCAGCCAGTTTGGAAACACGCTCGGCCTTGTCGTACACAGTGCCCAGCTGCGCCTGGAACACCACGTTTTTCAGGCGCTCGTTGAAGGTTTCCAGCGGCTGCTTCTTGTCCTGCTTGAAGAAGAACTCGGCGTCGGTCAGGCGTGGGCGCACGACCTTCTCGTTGCCTTGCACGATCTGCTTCGGGTCGCGGCTTTCGACGTTGGCCACGGTGATGAAGCGCGGCAGCAGCTTGCCTTCGCTGTCCAGCAGGCAGAAGTACTTCTGGTTGTCCTGCATGGTGGTGATCAGGGCTTCCTGTGGCACTTCGAGGAAACGTTCCTCGAACGAGCACACCAGCGGCACTGGCCACTCGACCAGGGCAGTCACTTCGTCCAGCAGCGCAGGCGGCACGATGGCGGTGCCTTCCTGCTGCATGGCCAGCTCGGCGGTACGCTTGCTGATCAGCTCGCGGCGCTCGGCGAAGTCGGCCAGCACGTAGGCCTTGCGCAGGTCTTCGACGTAGTTGGCCGGGGTGGTGATGACCACGTTTTCCGGGTGGTGGAAGCGGTGGCCACGGGATTCACGGCCGGCTTTCTGCGACAGGATGGTGCAGTCGACCACCTGGTCGCCCAGCAGCATCACCAGCCATTGGGTCGGGCGCACGAACTCTTCACGGCTGGCCGCCCAGCGCATGCGCTTGGGAATCGGCAGGTCGTTGAGCGAGTCTTCGACGATGGTTGGCAGCAGGCCGACGGTGGACTTGCCCGGGATGTGCTGGGAGAAGCGCAGCTTGGGGCCGCTCTGGTCGATTTCGGCCAGCTCCACGCCGCACTTCTTGGCGAAGCCCAGGGCAGCCTGGGTCGGCTCGCCGTCTTTGAAAGCCGCCTGCAGGGGTGGGCCGTCGATATTGATGCTGCGGTCAGGCTGCTGCACGTCCAGCTGGCGGATCAGTACGGCCAGGCGGCGCGGCGCGGCGTACACCTGCTTGCCGGTGTAGTTCAGGCCGGCGGCCTGCAGGCCTTTCTCGATACCGGCCAGGAAGGCGTCGCCGAGGGTGGCCAGGGCTTTGGGTGGCAGCTCTTCGGTGCCCAGTTCTACCAGGAAATCTTGAGCACTCATTGTGCAGCCTCCAGCTTAGCCAACACTTCGTCACGCAATTCAGGGGTGGCCATCGGGAAGCCCAGGCGTGCGCGGGCTTGCAGATAGCTTTGCGCCACGTCCCGGGCCAGGGTACGTACACGCAGGATGTAACGCTGGCGCTCGGTTACCGAGATGGCGCGGCGGGCGTCCAGCAGGTTGAAGGTGTGCGAGGCCTTCAGGACCATTTCGTAGGTCGGCAACGGCAGATCCAGCTTGATCAGGCGGTTGGCTTCGCTTTCGTAGAAGTCGAACAGTTCGAACAGCTTGTCGACGTTGGCGTGTTCGAAGTTGTAGGTCGACTGCTCCACCTCGTTCTGGTGGAACACGTCGCCGTAGGTGACTTTGCCGAACGGGCCATCGGCCCACACCAGGTCGTACACCGAATCGACGCCCTGGATGTACATGGCCAGGCGCTCCAGGCCGTAGGTGATTTCACCGGTGACCGGGTAGCACTCGATACCGCCTACCTGCTGGAAGTAGGTGAACTGGGTGACTTCCATGCCGTTGAGCCAGATTTCCCAGCCCAGACCCCAGGCGCCGAGGGTCGGCGATTCCCAGTTGTCTTCGACGAAACGGATGTCGTGCACCAGCGGGTCCAGGCCGATGGCTTTCAGCGAGCCGAGGTACAGCTCCTGGAAGTTGGCCGGGTTTGGCTTGAGCACTACCTGGAACTGGTAGTAGTGCTGCAGGCGGTTTGGGTTTTCGCCATACCGCCCGTCGGCAGGGCGACGGCTAGGCTGCACGTAGGCGGCGTTCCAGGTCTCTGGGCCGACGGCGCGCAGGAACGTGGCGGTATGGAAAGTGCCGGCGCCTACTTCCATATCGTAGGGCTGAAGCACCACACAACCTTGAGCTGCCCAGTAGTTCTGCAGGGCGAGGATCAGGTCTTGGAAGGTACGCACGGCTGGCGTAGGCTGGCTCACGAAATTCACCTGTATCTGGGGATGCGGATGTAAAGAGCGGGAGTATAACCTGATTCGCCTCGCCCTCTACTCATTGGAGCCTTATGCCACGCTGCTTTTGGTGTACCGACGATCCGTTGTACCAGGCCTACCACGACCAGGAATGGGGAACGCCACAGCGTGACCCGGCGTTGCTCTTCGAGATGCTTTTGCTCGAAGGGTTCCAGGCCGGGCTTTCGTGGATAACCGTTTTGCGCAAACGCGAGCGTTATCGCGAGGTGATGTATGGCTTCGACCCGGTGAAACTGGCGGCCATGGGCGACGAACGCATCGAAGAATTGATGCAGGACGCCGGCATCATCCGCAACCGCCTCAAGCTCAAGGCCGCCCGGCGCAACGCCCAGGCCTGGCTGGCTGTGGATAACCCGGCCGAATGGTTGTGGTCGTTCGTCGGCGGTGTGCCGAAGATCAACCATTTCGCAGGCCGCAGCGACGTGCCGGCAGTTACCGATGAAGCCAAGGCCATGAGCAAGGCCCTGCAGAAAGCCGGCTTCACCTTTGTTGGCCCGACCATCTGCTACGCCTTCATGCAGGCCACCGGCATGGTCATGGACCACACCACCGATTGCGATCGCTACGCCGCCTTGTTGCGCTGAGGGGTTACAATGCGTGCCTTGCTGAAATAAGGAATTCGCCTGTGGAAAAGTTCAAGGGCGCCCTGATGGTCGGGGTGCTGCGCCTGTTTGCCAAGCTGCCCTGGGGCGCTGTACAGCGCGTTGGCGCGGGTATTGGCTGGCTGATGTGGAAAGTCCCCAACAGTTCGCGCAACGTGGTGCGGATCAACCTGGCCAAGTGTTTCCCCGAGATGGACCCGGTTGCCCGTGAGCAGCTGGTTGGCCAGGCGCTGCGGGATATCGGCAAATCCTTTGTCGAAAGTGCCTGTGCCTGGATCTGGCCGCCGCAGCGTTCGCTGGAGCTGGTCAAGGAAGTGCACGGCCTGGAAGTGCTGGAGCAGGCCCTGGCCTCGGGCAAGGGCGTGGTGGGTATTACCAGCCACCTGGGCAACTGGGAAGTGCTGAACCACTTCTACTGTAACCAGTGCAAACCAATCATCTTCTACCGCCCGCCAAAGCTGAAGGCGGTGGATGACCTGCTGCGTGAGCAGCGCGTGCAGATGGGCAACCGCGTGGCGCCTTCGACCAAGGAAGGCATCCTCAGCGTCATCAAGGAAGTGCGCCGCGGTGGCCAGGTGGGCATCCCCGCCGACCCGGAGCCGGCAGAATCGGCAGGCGTGTTCGTGCCGTTTCTGGGTACCCAGGCGCTGACCAGCAAGTTCGTGCCGAACATGCTGGCCGGTGGCAAGGCGGTAGGGGTGTTCCTGCATGCCCTGCGGCTGCCGGATGGTTCGGGCTTTCGGGTGATTCTGGAAGCAGCGCCGGAAGCGATGTACAGCACCGATGTGACCGAGTCGGCGGCGGCCATGAGCAAGGTGGTCGAGCGCTATGTGCGCGAATACCCGAGCCAGTACATGTGGAGCATGAAGCGCTTCAAGAAGCGTCCGGCGGGCGAGCCGCGCTGGTACTAAGATCTTGGGGGCGCTTTGCGCCCCTTTCGCGGCACAAGGCCGCTCCTACAACAGACCGCGATCCTTTGTAGGAGCGGCCTTGTGCCGCGAAAGGGCTGCAAAGCAGCCCCCGGCAATCTCAGACTTTGTTGAGTTTTTTCAGGAACACAGTCATTTCTTTCTCGGCCTGCTTGTCCCCATGGGCCTGCGCCGCCACGATCCCGTCCTCCCAGGCCTTGCGCGCTGCCGCCAGGTCACCCTGCAACTGATACGCCTTGCCCAGCAGCTTCCACGCTGCGGAGTATTTCGGGTCCTGCTCAATACAGCGCGCCAGGTGCACCGCCGCTTCAGCGCCGTTGCCTTCGTCCAGCCAGGCCTTGCCCAGGCCAAACCTCAGCAGTGGGTTATCCACACCCTTGGCCAGCATCTTTTCCAGCGACTCGCGCATGCCCTCTTCTCCTAGAAGAAACTCAAGCCGACGTGGAACAGCTTCTCCACATCGCGAATATGCTTTTTATCCACAACGAACAGGATCACATGGTCCCCCGATTCGATCATGGTGTCGTCGTGGGCAATCATCACTTCTTCGTCGCGGATGATCGCGCCAATGGTGGTGCCCGGTGGCAGGGCGATGTCTTCGATGGCCTTGCCAACCACCTTGCTCGACTTCGAATCCCCGTGCGCCACGGCCTCGATCGCCTCGGCCGCGCCGCGGCGCAGTGAGTGCACGCTGACGATGTCGCCCCGGCGCACGTGCGCCAGCAAGGTGCCGATGGTGGCCAGCTGCGGGCTGATGGCGATGTCGATATCACCGCCCTGTACCAGGTCGACATAAGCCGGGTTGTTGATGATGGTCATCACCTTGCCCGCGCCCAGGCGCTTGGCCAGCAGCGACGACATGATGTTGGCTTCGTCGTCGTTGGTGAGGGCCAGGAAAATATCGGCATCGGCGATGTTCTCTTCGAGCATCAGGTCCTTGTCCGAGGCACTGCCCTGGAGCACCACAGTGCTTTCCAGGGTATCGGACAGGTGCCGGCAGCGGGCCGGGTTCATCTCGATGATTTTCACCTGGTAGCGGCTCTCGATGGCTTCAGCCAGGCGCTCGCCGATCTGCCCACCGCCGGCGATGACGATGCGCTTGTTGGTTTCGTCGATGCGGCGCAGTTCGCCCATCACGGCACGAATGTCCTTCTTGGCGGCGATGAAGAACACTTCGTCGTCAGCCTCGATCACCGTGTCGCCACGTGGGGTGATCGGCCGATCGCGGCGGAAGATGGCCGCCACGCGGGTATCGACGTTGGGCATGTGCGCACGGATCTGGCGCAGCTGCTGGCCGACCAGTGGGCCGCCGTAGTAAGCCTTCACCGCTACCAGCTGGGCCTTGCCTTCGGCGAAGTCGATCACCTGCAGCGAGCCTGGGTGTTCGATCAGGCGCTTGATGTAGTTGGTGACCACCTGCTCGGGGCTGATCAGTACGTCGACCGGGATATGGTCGTTGTCGAACAGTTCCTCGCGGGTCAGGTAGGACGATTCGCGCACCCGGGCGATCTTGGTCGGGGTGTGGAACAGCGAATAGGCCACCTGGCAGGCGACCATGTTGGTTTCGTCGCTGTTGGTCACTGCCACCAGCATGTCGGCGTCGTCGGCACCGGCCTGGCGCAGCACCGTCGGCAGCGAGCCGCGGCCTTGCACGGTACGGATGTCCAGGCGGTCACCGAGGTCGCGCAAGCGCTCGCCATCGGTGTCCACCACGGTGATGTCGTTGGCTTCGCTGGCCAGGTGCTCTGCCAGCGTACCGCCTACCTGCCCTGCACCGAGGATGATGATTTTCATCCGCTACTCCCTACCCTTTGTGCTTATCCGCGTGAGGCGGCGATCTTGATCAGCTTGGCATAGTAGAAGCCGTCGTGGCCGCCTTCCTGGGCCAGCAACTGGCGGCCGTGGGGCTGGCGCAGGCCGGCCTCGGTGGCTAGGTCCAGCTCACGGGCGCCCGGGGTGCGGGCGAGGAAGGCGCCGATCACTTCGGTGTTCTCGGTCGGCAGGCTGGAGCAGGTGGCGTACAGCAGCATGCCGCCAACTTCCAGGGTTGGCCACAGGGCGTCGAGCAGCTCGCCTTGCAGTGTTGCCAGGGCCGGGATGTCGTCGGCCTGGCGGGTCAGCTTGATGTCCGGGTGGCGGCGGATCACGCCGGTGGCCGAACACGGCGCGTCGAGCAGGATGCGCTGGAACGGCTTGCCGTCCCACCAGCTGGCGGTGTCGCGGGCATCGCAGGCGATCAGCTCGGCGTCGAGCTTGAGGCGGTCGAGGTTTTCGCGCACGCGGGTCAGGCGCTTGGCTTCGAGGTCGATGGCCACCATCTGCGCCAGGCCGGCTTCGGCCTCCAGCAAGTGGCAGGTCTTGCCACCCGGGGCGCAACAGGCGTCCAGCACGCGCTGGCCGGGGGCCAGTTCGAGCAGGTCGGCGGACAGCTGCGCGGCTTCGTCCTGTACGCTTACCCAGCCTTCGGCAAAGCCTGGCAAGCCGCGCACGTCGCAGGCTTCGGCCAGCACGATGCCGTCACGGCTGTACTGGCAGGCGCTGGCGCCAATGCCGGCTTCGGCCAGCAGTGCCAGGTAGGCATCGCGGCTGTGGTGACGGCGGTTGACCCGCAGAATCATCGGCGGGTGGGCGTTGTTGGCGGCGCAGATGGCTTCCCACTGCTCCGGCCAGAAGGCTTTCAGCGCCTTTTGCAGCCAGCGCGGGTGGGCGGTGCGTACCACCGGGTCGCGCTCCATACCGGTGAGCAGGTCCTCGCCTTCGCGCTGGGCGCGGCGCAGCACGGCATTGAGCAGGCCCTTGGCCCATGGCTTCTTCAGCTTGTCGGCACAGCCCACGGTTTCGCCAATGGCGGCGTGGGCTGGAATGCGGGTGTAGAACAGCTGGTACAGGCCGACCAGCAGCAACGCCTGCACATCGGCGTCGGCGGCCTTGAACGGCTTCTGCAGCAGTTGCGCAGCCAGCAGGTCGAGGCGCGGCTGCCAGCGTGCGGTACCGAACGCCAGGTCCTGAGTCAGGCCACGGTCGCGTTCATCGACCTTGTCCAGCTGGGCCGGAAGCGAGCTGTTCAGCGAGGCCTTGCCACTGAGTACAGCGGCAAGGGCACGGGCGGCGGCGAGACGTGGGTTCATTGGCCCAGCACCTTGCCAGCGGCGAACTTCTCGCGGCGGCTGTTGAACAGGTCGCTGAAGTTCAGCGCCTTGCCGCCAGGCAATTGCAGGCGGGTCAGGCTCAATGCCTGGTCACCGCACGCAACGACGAGGCCGTCCTTGCTGGCGGAAAGGATTTCGCCTGGGGCGCCCTTGCCTGTGGACAAGTTGGCGGCCAGCACCTTCACGCTTTCGCCATCGAGGGTACTGTGGCACACCGGCCACGGGTTGAAGGCGCGGATCAGGCGCTCCAACTCAACGGCCGGGCGGCTCCAGTCGATGCGCGCTTCGTCCTTGTTCAGCTTGTGTGCGTAAGTAGCCAGGGCATCGTCCTGCACTTCACCTTGCAGCGAACCGTCGGCCAGGCCGGCGATGGCTTGCACTACGGCGGGCGGGCCCATCTCGGCCAAGCGGTCGTGCAGGCTGCCACCGGTGTCGTCGGCGCTGATCGGGGTGACCACCTTGAGCAGCATCGGGCCGGTGTCCAGGCCAGCTTCCATGCGCATCACGGTCACGCCGCTCTCGGCGTCGCCGGCTTCCACGGCGCGCTGGATCGGCGCCGCACCACGCCAGCGTGGCAACAGGGAGGCGTGGCTGTTGATGCAGCCCAGGCGCGGGATATCCAACACCACCTGCGGCAGGATCAGGCCGTAGGCGACCACCACCATCAGGTCTGGTTTCAGCGCGGCCAGTTCGGCCTGGGCATCGGCGTTGCGCAGGGTCTGCGGCTGGAACACCGGGATGTCATGGGCCACGGCCAGTGCCTTGACCGCACTTGGCATCAGCTTCTGGCCACGGCCGGCCGGGCGGTCGGGCTGGGTGTAGACGGCCACGATCTCGTAGGGGCTGTCGAGCAGGGCCTTGAGGTGTTCGGCGGCAAACTCTGGAGTGCCTGCAAAGACGATGCGCATGGAGTTCTCGCTTCAAAATAGAAAAAGGCTTGCCGGAGCAAGCCTTCTGGAAGGTAGGGATCAGGCTTGCTGGCGGTGCTGCTTTTCCAGCTTCTTCTTGATCCGGTCGCGCTTGAGTTGCGACAGGTAGTCAACGAACAGCTTGCCGTTGAGGTGATCGAATTCGTGCTGCACGCACACCGCCAACAGGCCTTCGCATTCCAGCTCGAACGGCTTGCCGTCGCGGTCCTGGGCCTTGACCCGCACACGCAGCGGGCGGTCGACGTTCTCGTAGAAGCCGGGCACCGACAGGCAACCTTCCTGGTACTGGCCCATGTCGTGGGTGAGTTCTTCGACCGTGGGGTTGATGAAGACGCGCGGCTCGCTGCGGTCTTCGCTGAGGTCCATGACCACGACCTGCAGGTGCACGTTGACCTGGGTGGCGGCCAGGCCGATACCAGGGGCTTCGTACATGGTTTCAAACATGTCGTCGATCAGCTGACGCAGGGCGTCGTCGAACTCCGTCACCGGTTTGGCGATAGTGCGCAGGCGCGGGTCCGGGAATTCGAGAATGTTCAAGATGGCCATAAGGTCAGGCAGTCACTGTGCGTTCGGTTGAAAACTGAGCACACATAATAAAGGGAAACGGGCATTTCGGCACCTGGCAAGCTCGTCTAGGGTGTCTATGGGCTTGATAGCCCCCAGTCAATGGACAGCTTTTCAAAGTGTTACTCACAGAGTTATCCACAGGTTGTGCCACGTAAATGGCCCTGTTTCGATCAAGGATGATCCCCATGCCCCGTTACCATTCGTCGCTATGCCCACCTGCCGAACTGGAGGCTCGATTACGTCTACATCGCCTGCCCGAGACGGGACTGCGACGTTTTCGCACCTTGCTCGATGCCTTCGGCAGTGCCTCTTCTGCGCTGAGTGCCCCAGGTTCGGCCTGGCGAGCGCTGGGCATCCCCCAAGCCACCATCGATGCCCGGCGCAGTGCCGAGGTACGTGATGGCGCACTGGCCGCAATGGCCTGGCTAGAGCGTCCCGGCCAGCATTTGCTGATGTGGGACGACCCTGGCTACCCTGCCTTGCTGGCAGAAACCGACGATGCCCCACCGCTGCTTTTCGTTGCGGGTGAACCGGCCTTGCTCGACCGCCCTCAGCTGGCCATTGTGGGCAGCAGGCGTGCCACACCCCCGGCGCTCGACACTGCCCGGGCATTTTCCCGCTACCTTGCGCAAGCCGGTTTCACCATTACCAGCGGGCTGGCGGTGGGGGTCGACGGTGCCGCTCATCGGGCCGCGTTGCAGGCCGGTGGGTGCACGATTGCCGTGCTCGGTACGGGGCTGCAAAAACTTTATCCACAGCGCCATCATGAGCTTGCGCAGGCGATGATCGATAACGGCAGTGCGCTGGTTTCCGAGTATCCGCTGGATGCCGGGCCATTGCCCGGCAACTTCCCACGGCGTAATCGCATCATCAGCGGCTTGTCGCTGGGGGTGTTGGTGGTCGAGGCCAGCCTGGCAAGTGGCTCGCTCATCACGGCGCGCCTGGCGGCTGAGCAAGGCCGCGAGGTGTATGCCATACCGGGCTCCATTCATCACCCGGGGGCCAAAGGCTGCCACCAGCTGATCCGCGATGGGGCGCTGCTGGTGGAAAGTGTGGAGCAGATCCTGGAAAGCCTGAAGGGGTGGCAGAACCTGCCGCCTGCAGTTGTGGACAGGTTCGACCACCCCCTGCTTGCCCTGCTGCATGCATCGCCGCAAACCAGCGAGAGCCTGGCGCACTGCAGCGAGCTGCCGCTGGCCGACGTATTGGCGCAGTTGACCGAGCTGGGCTGGAAGGCCGGGTCAGCAATGAAGCCGGGCGTTGGTTTGCCCGCGCGGGCTAAGTACACTGCTCACATGCAAGGTATATAGGCGGAGAAACAGCAATGGTGAGCAGTTTTCGTGTGCAACAAGCCGCACGTGAGATCCGGGCGGGCGCAGTCATCGCCTACCCGACGGAAGCGGTCTGGGGCCTTGGCTGCGACCCATGGAACGAGGACGCGGTGTATCGCCTGCTGGCGCTGAAGTCGCGGCCTGTGGATAAAGGGCTGATCCTGATTGCCGACAACATCCGCCAGTTCGACTTCCTGTTCGAGGACTTCCCCGAAGACTGGATCGACCGCATGGGCAGCACCTGGCCGGGGCCCAATACCTGGTTGGTGCCGCACCAGGACCTGTTGCCCGATTGGGTGACCGGGCAGCATGACACCGTGGCGCTGCGGGTCAGTGACCACCCGGTAGTGCGTGAGCTGTGCGCGTTGGTGGGGCCGCTGATTTCCACCTCGTGCAACCCCGGCGGTCGCCCGGCGGCGAAGACCCGGTTGCGGGTGGAGCAGTACTTCCATGGCCAACTGGACCTGGTATTGGGCGGGGCGCTGGGTGGGCGGAAGAACCCGAGTGTGATTCGTAACCTGGCAACCGGCGAAGTCGTTCGCCCGGGTTGATAGCGCAGGCGAGGGCTTCGCCCTCGATCGCAGGCAAGCCAGCTCCCACAGGTACTGCACATGGCTTGAAACCGGCGCGGTCGGTGTGGGAGCTGGCTTGCCGGCGATTGGGCCGCAAAGCGGTCCCAGAAACCCGCAGATTTTTCTGTTTGTCTCGAATGGCTGGCGCGCGATCGTGTGAGGGCTGATAGGTGCTCGCCTTGATGCTTTCTTCGCCTGTGAGATCGAGCGCCGCCCGCGCGGCGCATCGCCGGCAAGCCAGCTCCCACATTTGTTTCGGGCCAGTTACTCCTGCACCTTTGGCGCGCGCACCCTTGGCGCATGTCTTGAGATGAAAGTAGTAGCGGCAGCGATACCTTCGATATCGAAGGGTACAAACAAGGCGGGCAGCGATGACAGCACAGGAGTGATTGGCCCGAAACAAATGTGGGAGCTGGCTTGCCGGCGATGCGCCGCGCGGGCGGCGCTCGATATCCGCAACACCACAAAAACCAAGGCAAGCGCTTGTTTGCCATTACGCGGTAGGTAGCGCAGGGTTTTCTGATTATTACCAAAATGGCTGTCCAGCCGGCCGCTTCGGAAATATCCTACGACCCGCGTCCTCTGCCATCACCTTCTCAGTGGGAACCTCTGCCCTTAGGCTTAAACCGTCGCCGAATAACTTGGCGATCGGGTGTGGTAACCCGGGTTCAGGGAGATCTTGGCAGTCCATGGCGGCTGTTCGCAGGAGGCTTCGTGCCTGCTGGGTTTTAGATCTCTCACCCGGTTTACCACCCTGCGTACAGCTGCCACCCATTCGTGTGGTAACGACTGGGTGGGGCCATGAAGCGAGATCTAATGATGAAGAAGATTGTCCCCGATCCACCCCTGCCCTGCACCTCCACCCGCCCCTTCGGCCGCTGCGACGCCGGCCATGACCCGCTCTTCACGGTCAACCCGAACATTTCCGCCGAGGACGCTCTGGTCCATGTAGCCCTGTACCTGCGCAGTGCCTACGAAACCGGGTACAAAGCCCTGGACTACATGCGCGAAGAAGGCCGTGGCATGTTCTGGTCGAACCTGCATGCGATTGAAATGGCGGAGGGGGTGATTGAGGCGATACTCGATGGCATCGAGTCGACCCCACCACCGACAAACCGACCCTCACAGGCATAGCGCAGCTATCGAAGCCGACGCAGTACCTGTGGGAGCGGGCATGCCCGCGAACACCGGCAGAGCCGGTGCCATCAATCGCGGTGGCTGCTTCGCGGGCATGCCCGCTCCCACAGGGTGAAGTGTCAGGCTCAGGGGATCAGCACGGTCGACCCCACAGTCCTGCGCGCCGACAGCTCAGCCTGTGCCTTGGCGGCCTCGCTCAGTGGATACCGCTGCTGGATATCCACAACCAGCTTGCCACTGCCAATCATCGCGAACAGATCATCGGCCATGGCCTGGGTGTTCTCGGCATTGTTGGCATAAGTGGCCAAGGTCGGCCGGGTCACATACAGCGAGCCCTTCTGCGCCAGAATCCCCAGGTTCACCCCGCTCACCGCGCCCGAGGCATTGCCAAAGCTCACCATCAACCCGCGTGGTTGCAGGCAGTCCAGCGATGTTAGCCAGGTATCGGCGCCCACGCCGTCATACACCACCGGGCATTTCTTGCCGTCGGTCAGCTCCAGTACCCGCTTGGCCACATCTTCATGGCTGTAGTCGATGGTTTCCCATGCCCCCAGCGCCTTGGCCCGTTCGGCCTTCTCGGCAGAACTCACGGTGCCGATCAGCTTGGCGCCCAAGGCGTTGGCCCACTGGCACGCCAACGAACCCACGCCACCGGCTGCCGCGTGGAACAGGATCACGTCGCCCGGTTTGACTTCATAGGTCTGCTTAAGCAGGTATTGCACGGTCAAACCCTTGAGCATCACCGCTGCCGCCTGCTCGAAGCTGATGTTGTCGGGCAGCTTGACCAGGTTGGCCTCCGGCAGCGTATGCACCTCGCTGTACGCACCCAGCGGGCCGCCGGCGTGGGCCACGCGGTCACCCACTTTCAACCGGGTCACACCCTCGCCCACGGCCTCGACCACACCGGCCGCTTCAGTACCCAGGCCAGATGGCAGGGACGGCGGTGCATAAAGCCCGCTGCGAAAGTACGTGTCGATGAAGTTCAGGCCGATGGCATGGTTACGCACACGCACCTGCTGCGGCCCCGGTGGGGCGGGTTCGAATTCCACAAACTGCAGCACTTCCGGGCCGCCATGCTGGCTGAACTGAATACGCTTGGCCATCTCGCACTCCTGTAGTCGGGATCGGGAAAAGGCCTTCTATCGGACGCCTTTGCTTGATCGCCGTCAACTGCGGCGCGCGCGCTGGCGGTGGTATGCTACGCGGCGAATTCTTCCCTGCCCGTTTCTGGTGACCCGATGACTAGCCGCACCGAGGCCGTGAAAGCCTACCTGCTCGACCTGCAAGACCGCATCTGCTCTGCCCTCGAAACAGAAGACGGCGGCGCCCGCTTCGTCGAGGATGCCTGGGTGCGCGAAGCCGGTGGCGGGGGCCGCACGCGGGTGATCGGCGACGGCAAGGTAATCGAGAAAGGCGGGGTCAACTTCTCCCACGTATTCGGTGCAGGTCTGCCGCCGTCGGCCAGCGCCCACCGCCCTGAACTGGCGGGCCGTGGCTTCGAGGCCCTGGGTGTATCGCTGGTGATCCACCCGCACAACCCGCATGTGCCCACCTCTCACGCCAATGTGCGCTTCTTCATTGCCGAAAAGGAAGGTGAAGAAGCCGTATGGTGGTTCGGCGGCGGCTTCGACCTGACCCCCTACTATGGCAATGAAGAAGACTGCGTCCACTGGCACCGCGTGGCCGAACAGGCCTGCGCACCCTTCGGCGCCGACGTGTACCCACGCTACAAAGCCTGGTGCGACCGCTACTTCCACCTCAAGCACCGTGGCGAACCACGTGGCATCGGTGGCCTGTTCTTCGATGACTTGAACGAGTGGGACTTCGACACCTGCTTCGCCTTCATCCGCGCCATCGGCGATGCTTACATCAACGCCTACCTGCCGATCGTCCAGCGCCGCAAGGCCACGCCCTACACCCCGCAGCAACGCGAGTTTCAGGAATACCGCCGCGGGCGCTACGTGGAGTTCAACCTGGTCTACGACCGTGGCACGCTGTTCGGCCTGCAGTCCGGGGGCCGCACCGAGTCCATCCTCATGTCGCTGCCGCCTCAGGTACGCTGGGGCTACGACTGGAAGGCCGCGCCGGGTAGCGAAGAAGCGCGCCTGACCGAGTACTTCCTTCAGGACCGCGACTGGCTCGGCCAGTAAGCCTGTGGATAAACAAGGAGCCGTCATGGACCAGTACGTCGTTTTTGGTAACCCCATCGGCCACAGCAAGTCGCCGCTGATTCACCGCCTGTTTGCCGAGCAGACCGGGCAGGACCTGGAATACGCCACACTGCTGGCGCCGCTGGACGAGTTCAGTGATTGCGCGCGGGGCTTCTTCAAGCAAGGCAGCGGCGGCAACGTCACCGTGCCATTCAAGGAAGAGGCCTACCGCCTGTGCGACAGCCTGACCGCGCGTGCCCAGCGCGCTGGCGCAGTGAACACGCTGAGCAAGCTGGCTGATGGCACCTTGCAAGGCGACAACACCGATGGTGCTGGCCTGGTGCGCGACCTGACGGTGAATGCCGGGGTCGAGCTTGCTGGCAAGCGCATTCTCATCCTGGGGGCCGGTGGCGCCGTGCGTGGCGTGCTGGAGCCGATCCTGGCGCACAAGCCGCAGTCGTTGGTGATTGCCAACCGGACGGTGGAAAAGGCCGAGCAGCTGGCGCGTGAGTTCGATGAGCCTGGGGCCGGTGGTGGCCAGCGGGTTTGCCTGGTTGCAGGAGCCGGTGGATGTGATCATCAATGCCACCTCGGCGAGCCTGGCCGGGGAAATGCCGCCGATTGCCGGTAGCCTGATCGAGGCGGGGCGTACGGTTTGCTACGACATGATGTATGGCAAAGAGCCTACGCCGTTTTGCCAATGGGCTACTGACCTGGGCGCTGTAAAGGTGCTGGATGGGTTGGGGATGCTGGCTGAGCAGGCGGCTGAGGCCTTCTTTATCTGGCGTGGCGTTCGGCCTGATACCGCGCCAGTGTTGGCGGAGTTGCGCCGGCAATTGGCTCGGGGCTGAAATTGTCGGGGCCGCTTTGCGGCCCATTCGCGGCACAAGGCCGCTCCTACAACGACCGCGCTATCCCGGCTAACGCGATCCCCTGTAGGAGCGGCCTTGTGCCGCGAAAGGGCTGCAAAGCAGCCCCAGAATCTCAGCGTCACTCCTCAAACCGGATCGGGCACAACTCCACCCCTTCCAGCTTCTGCAATTCCTCGATCACCTGCGGCCTGGCCCGGTGCAAGGTCAAACTCCCGCCCAACCGCCGCAACCGCCGCGCCTCGCGGTGCAGCATATCCACACCCGAGTAATCGATAAAATTCACCTGTCGCGCATCGATCACCACATGCGGCCCTTGGCAGCGCTGTAGGCGCACCTGCAGGTAATGCGCCGCGCCAAAGAAAATCGACCCGCCCACCCGCAACACATCCGCGTCGCCTTCGCGGCTTTGCTGCACCCGTGGCCGTGAAGTGCGTTTCAAATAGAAGAACAGCGAAGCCAGCACGCCGGCATAAATTGCCGTTTGCAACTCCAGCAACAACGTCGCCGCCGCCGTCAGCGCCATCACCAGGAACTCCGAGCGGCTGACCCGAAACAGTGCGCGAATCCCCCGATGGTCCACCAACCCCCAGCAGATCAGCAGAATGCTGCCAGCCATGGCCGGTATCGGCAGGTGCGCGATCAGGCCGGCGCCGGTAACGGCAAACAACGCCACCCACAGCGCCGAGAAAACGCCGGCCATGGGCGAGCGGGCACCTGCCTCGTAACTCAAGCCCGAACGGGTGAAGGAACCGGCAGACAGGTAACCGGAGAAAAACGCACCGGCGATGTTCGACAGGCCCTGTGCACGTATTTCCTGGTCAGGGTCGATCAGCTGTTCCGAACGTGCCGACAACGAGCGGGCAATCGACAGGCTGGTGACCAGCCCGAGCATGCCCACCGCCACGGCGCTGGGCAGTAACCGTAACATCAGTTCCACATCCAGCAATGGCAGTGGGCTGAAGGGCGGGAGTTGGCCGGTGAACGCGGCCACCCGTGGCACATGGCCAAAGTAGCCCGGCAGCAGCCATGCCAGCAGGCTGACCAGCATCAGGCTTATCAACAGGCTCGGCCAGCGTGGGCGCCAGAGCTTGAAGGCCACACCCATCACTACGGTGGCCAGGCCCAGAAGCAAGGAAGGCAAGTCGACCTCGCCGGCATGGCTGGCCAGGTCCTGAATGGTCTTCAGTGCCGTGGCCTGGCTGGGCAGGTCCATGCCCATCAGGTTGGGCAACTGGCCCAAGGCAATGACGATGGCAGCCCCCAGCGTGAAACCGAGTACCACGGAGTGGGAGACGAAGTTGACCAGCGCGCCAAAGCGCAAAAGCCCCAGCAGCAGCTGGAAGATGCCGCCGAGGAAGGTCAGCAGCAGCACCAGGGTGATGTAATCGGCGCTGCCGGCAACGGCCAGCGGACTGATGCTGGCGTACAGCACGATGGAAATGGCGGCGGTCGGGCCGCAGATCAGGTGCCAGGACGAGCCCCACAGGCAGGCGATCAGCACTGGCACGATGGCAGCGTACAAGCCGTATTCGGCGGGCAGGCCGGCGATCAGGGCATAAGCGATGGATTGTGGCAGGGCGAGGATGGCACCGCTCAGGCCGACCAGCAGGTCCTGGCGCAGGCTGCGGCCCGATTGGCGGGGGAGCCAGGTGAGGAAGGGCAGCAGGTGGTTGAGACGGGACATTCAGTGTTCCTGTTCAGAATCGCTGGCGAGGGCGTTGCCCTCGTTTCGCGACACAAGGCCGCTCCCACAGGGATTGTGCAAACCTTCAGGCCGACAGTGGACCTGTGGGAGCGGCCTTGTGTCGCGAAAGGGCCGCAAAGCGGCCCCGGCAGCCTAACAGACAAAAATCAGAGTTTGGCCTTCACTGCCTGTGCTGCATCCCCGCCACTTTTTGTGGTCACCCCAGCCAACCACCCTTCCAGCAACTCGGGATGCGTTTTCACCCAAGCCTTGGCCGCGTCATCAAAGCTGATCTTCTTGTCCACAACCTCGGCCATGATGCTGTTTTCCATGTCCAGTGTGAACTTAAGGTTACCCAACAGCTTCGCCGCGTTCGGGCAGGCTTGTGGATAACCCTTGCGGGTCAGCGTGTACACCTCGCCCTTGCTGCCGAACCACTTTTCCCCGCCAGTCAGGTAATGCATTTTCAGCTTCACGTTCATCGGGTGCGGGGTCCAGCCAAGGAAGGTGATGAACTGCTGCTTCTTTACCGCCCGGTCAACCTGGGCCAGCATCGCCTGCTCGCTGGACTCCACCAGCTTCCACTGGCCTAGGTTGAATTCATTCTTGTCGATGATGTCCTTCAGCGACAGGTTGGCCGGGGCGCCGGAGCCAATGCCATACAGCTTTTTGTCGAACTGGTCGGCGTGCTTCTGCAGGTCGGCAAAATCTTTCACCCCCGCATTCCATACATAGTCGGGCACTGCCAGGGTGAACTCGGTTCCCTCCAGGTTACGCGACAACTGTTGCACATCGCCGTTGGCGATGAACTTGTCATGGAAGCCTTGCTGCGCTGGCATCCAGTTGCCAAGGAACGCATCGACCCGTCCGTCCTTCAGGCCGCCGTAGATGATCGGCACGGCCAGGCTGTCGATTTTTACCTGGTAGCCCAGGCTTTCCAGTAACAGGCGGGCCACGGCATTGGTCGAGGCGATATCGCTCCAGCCGGGGTCGGCCATTTTTACGGTACTGCATTGCGCGTCGCTGTCGGCGGCGTGGGCCGTGGCGGTGCCCAGGGCCAGGGCGAACACGGCGGCGGAGAACTTGTGCATGGCGGCCTCTCTTCTCAATCCATGGGTGCGGGCTGTGGATAACGTGCCTTGCGCTCGAGGTCGTCGAGATCGATGTGGTTGCGCATGTACTGTTGGCTGGCGTCCACCAGCGGTTGGTGGTCCCAGCTTTTCAGCGTGCCGATGGCCAGCGCTTCGGCCACCAGGCGGCGGCGCCGCTGGCTGGCCAGTACCTGCTGGCGCAGGCTGGGGATATCCCAACGTTGTTGTGCTTCATCGACAAATGCCTGCAGCAGCGCCTGGTGGTCCGGGCTGCCGGTGAGGTTCTCCCGCTCGTGCGGGTCGCGGCTCAGGTCATAGAGTAGACACGGGTCGTCTTCGCTGTACACGAACTTGTAAGGCCCGCGGCGGATCATCATCAGCGGGCCAACGGTGCCTTCGGCCATGTATTCGCCGATCACTTCATCATGGCCGCCCTGCCCTTGCAGATGGCCGAGCAGCGAGCGGCCGTCCAGGTGCAGGCTTTTATCCACAGCCCCGCCGGCCAGTTCGACGAGGGTCGGCAGCAGGTCGCAGGTCGAGACCGAGGCGCTTACCCGGCCTGCTGCGAAGCGCTTGGGCGCATGGACTAATAGCGGTACCCGCGCCGACATCTCGAACCAGTGCATTTTGTACCAGAGGCCACGCTCGCCCAGCATATCGCCGTGGTCGCCGGAGAAGATGATCAGGGTGTCGTCGGCCAGGTTGCACTCCTCCAGTGTTTGCAGCAGCTGGCCGATGTTGTCGTCGATATAGCTGCAAGCGCCAAAGTAAGCGCGGCGGGCATCGCGGATCTTGTCCACAGGCAGCGGCTTGTTCCACAGGTCGTAGACCTTCAGCAGTCTCTGTGAGTGCGGGTCGAGCTCCGACTGGCTGAACTCGGCGCGAGGCATGGGGATATCCACACCCTCGTAGCGGTCCCAGTAGCGTTTGGGGATGGTGTAGGGGTCGTGCGGGTGGGTCATGGACACGGTCAGGCAGAACGGCCGGCCGTCATTTTCACGCACATGGTCGTACAGGTACTGGCGCGCCTTGAACACCACCTCTTCGTCGAAATCCAGCTGGTTGGTACGCACGCACGGCCCGGCCTGCAGTACCGAAGACATGTTGTGGTACCAGCTTGGGCGCACATCCGGTTCATCCCAGTTCACCGCCCAGCCATAGTCGGCGGGGTAGATGTCGCTGGTCAGGCGCTCTTCGTAGCCGTGCAACTGGTCCGGGCCGCAAAAGTGCATCTTGCCTGACAGCGCGGTGCGGTAGCCCAGGCGGCGCAGGTAGTGGGCATAGGTTGGTACATCGGCGGGGAAATCGGCGGCATTGTCGTAGGCGCCAATGCGGCTGGGCAGTTGGCCGCTGACCAGGGTGAAGCGTGACGGCGCGCACAGCGGGCTGTTGCAGTAGGCCGAATCGAACACAACTGCCTGCTCGGCCAGGCGTCTCAGGTGCGGCATTTGGATAGGCGAAGGGGCGTAGATCGGCAGCAAGGGTGCGGCCATCTGGTCGGCCATGATGAACAGGATATTCGGGCGCGTCATGGTGGCTTCCATCGTTTAGGGTTATGCGATCCGCTTGCCTACCAAGATGCGACTGTGGATAACATGGGTAAAGCCCATGACGGGCAATGACTGGGATTAGCTGAACTTATGTTTGAGCACCTTGCCGAGCTGTCGCTGGATACCTTGCGCGTTTTTGAAGCGGCAGCACGCCTGCGTGGCTTTACCGCTGCGGCGCTGGAACTGGGTACCACGCAGCCGGCTGTGAGCCAGCAGGTGAAGCGCCTGGAAGCCCAGCTTGGCACGCGGCTGTTTGACCGTATCTATCGGGGCATCGAGCTCACCGAGGCCGGCCAGTTGCTGTTCGAACAGGTACATCAGGGCTTGCAAGCCATGGATGACGGCATTGCCCAGGCCAGCGGGCGCGGCCAGCGCGAAGTGCTGCAGGTGGCCACCGACTTTGCCTTTGCGGCGTTCTGGCTGATGCCAAGGCTGCAGCGCTTTCACGAGGCTTATCCACAGGTGGATGTGAGCCTGGTGACCGGTGAACGCAGCCAAGGCATGCTGCGCCCGGACATCGATGTGGCGGTGCTGTTTGGCGATGGGCGCTTTCACCAGGGTGAGAGCCGCTGGCTGTTCGATGAGGAAGTCTTCCCGGTGTGCAGCCCCCGGCTGACTGATGGCAAACCCTTGTCAGCTGTGGCTTTGCAACGATTGCCCCTGCTGCATTTGAAGGGCGAGCAGGCCAGCCGCTGGTTTGACTGGGCGGGGGTGTTTCGCGGATTTGGCGTGGTCAGCCCGCCGCCTGCGGGGCAGTTGCGCTTCGACAACTACACGTTGCTGATCCAGGCGGCGATTGCCGGCCAGGGCGTGGCTATCGGTTGGCGGCATCTTGTGGACGGCCTGGTGGAGCAAGGCTTGCTATGTCGGCCATTAGAGGGGAGCCTGACATCGAGTCGGGGCTATTATCTGGTTTTGCCACCGCGCAAGCGGCGCGGGGCGTTGATCGAGCGGTTCGTCAGCTGGCTGGAGCAGGAGCGCAGCGGCTGATGGCGGTGCAATTGGGAGTTATCGTGCAAAGAATCAAGGGTTACCACGCCCATGTTTATTACGACGCAGCGTCCATGGAGCAGGCCAGGGAACTGTGCGAGGAAGCGGCGCGGCTGTTCCCCGTGACCATGGGGCGCATGCACCAAAAGCCGGTAGGGCCGCACCCGGACTGGAGCTCGCCAGCTGGCGTTCGAGCCAGAATTTGTCGGGGTGGTGTTGCCGTGGTTGGCGCTGTATCGGAAGGGGTTGGTGGTGTTCATGCACCCGCTGACCGGGGATGAACTGGCGGACCACCGGGACCATGCGATCTGGATGGGGGCTGTGCGGCCTTTGAAACTGTCGATTTTTGGTGGGTAGATTTGTATTGCCTGTGCCGGCCTCTTCGCGGCACAAGGCCGCTCCTACAAGGTGATCGCAATACCCTGTAGGAGCGGCCTTGTGCCGCGAACGAGGGCGGAGCCCTCGCAATCAATGGCGAGCCGAGCGCACCCCTTCAGCCAGTGCCGAGCACAGGCTCAATACGTCGGTCACTGCCTGATCGGCACTCTTGGCCTGGGCGATCTTGTCGACCAGCGCCGAGCCCACCACCACACCATCCGCCAGGCGGGCGATGTTCGCAGCTTGCTCCGGGGTACGAATGCCGAAACCAACGCTGATCGGCAGATCGGTATGCCGGCGCAGGCGGGCAATGGCTTCGGTCACGTGCTCGGTAGTCGCCGAGCCTGCACCGGTCACACCGGCCACCGACACGTAATAGACAAACCCGGGCTGCGCTCCAGCACACGCGGCAGGCGCGCATCGTCGGTGGTGGGGGTGGTCAGGCGGATGAAGTCGATGCCCGCAGCCTGGGCCGGGGTGGCCAGTTCGGCGTCGTGCTCGGGCGGCAGGTCGACGATGATCAGGCCATCGACACCGGCTTGCTTGGCTTCAGCCACGAACTTATCCACACCAAAGCGGTGGATCGGGTTGTAGTAGCCCATCAGCACGATGGGCGTAGTGTGGTTATCCACACGGAATTCGCGGACCATTTGCAGGGTCTTGGCCAAGGTCTGGCCAGCTTCCAGGGCACGCAGGGTGGCCAGCTGAATGGCCACGCCATCGGCCATCGGGTCGGTAAACGGCATGCCCAGTTCGATCACGTCGGCGCCAGCGGCTGGCAGGCCCTTGAGGATCTGCAGCGAGGCGTCGTAGCCCGGGTCGCCTGCGGTGACGAAGGTGACCAGTGCCGAACGGCCTTCGGCCTTCAGTTCGGCGAAGCGTTGTTCAAGACGGCTCATGCCTGTTTCTCCTGGGCGGCCATGTGGTTCATGACGGTTTGCATGTCTTTGTCGCCGCGGCCCGACAGGCACACGACCATCAGGTGGTCCTTGGGCAGCTTCGGTGCGCGCTTGATCGCTTCGGCCAGTGCGTGGGAGCTTTCCAGGGCCGGGATGATGCCTTCGAGGCGGCAGGTGGCGTGGAACGCATCCAGCGCTTCGTCATCGGTAATGCTGACGTACTCGACGCGCTTCACTTCGTGCAGGTAGGCGTGCTCCGGGCCGATGCCCGGGTAGTCGAGGCCTGCGGAAATCGAGTGAGCGTCGGTGATCTGGCCGTCTGCATCTTGCAGCAGGTAGGTACGGTTGCCGTGCAGCACGCCCGGCACGCCGCCGTTCAGGCTGGCGGCGTGTTTGTCGGTGTGCACGCCGTGGCCACCGGCTTCGACGCCGATGATCTGCACGCTTGGCTCTTCGAGGAACTCATGGAACAAGCCCATGGCGTTGGAACCACCGCCGACGCAGGCAACCAGGCTGTCTGGCAGGCGGCCTTCCTTTTCTTGCAACTGGGCGCGGGTTTCCTTGCCGATGATCGACTGGAAGTCGCGAACCATGGCCGGGTACGGGTGTGGGCCAGCTACGGTGCCGATCAGGTAGAAGGTGTCTTCGACGTTGGTGACCCAGTCACGCAGGGCTTCGTTCATGGCGTCTTTCAGGGTGCCGGTGCCAGCGGTAACCGGCACGATCTCGGCGCCCAGCAGCTTCATGCGGAACACGTTGGCCTGCTGGCGCTCGATGTCGGTGGCGCCCATGTAGATCACGCACGGCAGGCCGAAGCGGGCAGCCACGGTGGCGGTGGCCACGCCGTGCATGCCGGCGCCGGTTTCGGCGATCAGGCGCTTCTTGCCCATGCGCTTGGCCAGCAGCACCTGGCCGATGCAGTTGTTCACCTTGTGCGCGCCGGTGTGGTTGAGCTCTTCACGTTTGAAGAAGATCTTTGCGCCGCCACAGTGCTCGGTCAGGCGCTCGGCGAAGTACAGCGGATTCGGGCGGCCGATGTAGTCGCGCTGGAAGTACGCCAGCTCTTCGAGGAACTTGGGGTCTGCCTTGGCCGCTTCGTATTCGCGGGCCAGGTCCAGCACCAGTGGCATCAGGGTTTCGGCCACGTAGCGGCCGCCGAACGAGCCGAACAGGCCATTGGCGTCGGGGCCGGGGCGGTATTGGGACTGGGTCATGGGGCGCTCCAGGGCGTAATGAATGAGTGATGGGCTTTACTCTAACCACGGCAAGCCCGGCTGAAAACCGATAAGATTGCGCAAACTTGTCAGAAAAACTCACAGGTAACATGGCCCACGACCTCCCTCCCCTGAATGCCCTGCGCGCCTTCGAGGCTACCGCCAGGCTAAACAGCGTCAGCCAAGCGGCTGAAGCGCTGCATGTTACCCATGGCGCTGTCAGCCGGCAGATCAAGGTGCTGGAGGAGCACCTGGGCGTAGCCCTGTTCGTCAAGGACGGGCGTGGCATCAAACTCACAGATGCAGGCACACGATTGCGTGATGCCAGTGGCGAGGCCTTCGACCGGTTGCGCAGCGTGTGTGCCGAGCTCAGCCGTGACGTGAGCGAGGCGCCGTTTGTGCTGGGCTGCTCGGGCAGCCTGCTGGCGCGTTGGTTTATTCCGAGGCTGGGGCGCCTGAAGGCGGATTTGCCCGAATTGCGCCTGCACTTGTCGGCAGGTGAAGGTGACCTCGACCCTCGTCGGCCAGGGCTTGATGCATTACTGGTGTACGCGGAGCCGCCTTGGCCTTCGGACATGCAGGTGCATGTGCTGGCCGAGGAACGTATCGGGCCGGTACTCAGCCCTCATTTTGCCGGCTTCGAGCGCTTGCGCGCCGCGCCTGCCAGCGCCCTGCTGGAGGAGGCTTTGCTGCATACCACGTCACGCCCGCAAGCATGGCCCACCTGGGGTCAGCAGCAGGGACTGGACCCGGCCAGGTTGCACTACGGCCAGGCGTTCGAGCATTTGTATTACTTGCTGGAGGCTGCAGTAGCAGGCCTTGGCGTGGCCATTGCGCCGCAGCCGCTGGTGGCGGATGACTTGCGGGCCGGGCGCCTCAGCGCGCCGTGGGGCTTTTCCCCTACCCGGGCAGCGCTGGCTTTGTGGGTGCCGCGGCGCGCCGCAGATGGGCGCGCCGAGCAGTTGGCGCAGTGGCTGCGCCGCGAATTGGAACGCCAGGCGGGTTAGTTGCGACGGGTCAACAGGTAGGCCGCCAGCAGACCGAGGGCGCCAAGCGCCACGCCTGCCGTTGTCACCGGGTGCTCCTGTGCGTAATCACGGGTGGCGATGCCGGTCTGGCGGGTGCGGGTCTTCACTTCCTCATAAGCATCGCTGAGCAGGCTACGCGAGTGTTTCAGCGCGCTTTCGGCGTTGCTGCGGATTGCCTTCACCGACTTCTGGGACTCTTCCGACGCGTCATGCTTGAGGTTTTCCAGGCTTTTCAGAAGGCTTTCGATCTCCGCTTCCATGCTTTCCAGGGATGTTTTACGCAGCGAGTTGCGGTGCATGTTGACTCTCCTTTGCAGTATGGGCTGTTAAAGGTTGCGACCTTGGGCCTGCGCGAAAGTGCGATCGAACTTTCACCTTTGCGGACGGCTCGCAGGTAAACCAGGCCTACGCTGCTAGGCTAAAAAATCACCGTTATCCAAGGAGCGTGAACATGACTGACCATCACACGTACAAGAAGATCGAACTGGTGGGGTCTTCGCCTACCAGTATCGAAGACGCGATCAACAATGCCCTGGCCGAAGCCGGCAAGAGCATCAAGCACCTGGAATGGTTTGAAGTGGTCGATACCCGTGGGCACATCCGCGACAACAAGGCGGCGCACTTCCAGGTCACGCTGAAGGTGGGCTTCCGTATCGCCAACAGCTGAAACAGCACCGGGCTGGATGATCCGGGCGTGATGGGGTATTTAGAAAGGGGGTGCCTTGGCGGGCGCCCTTTCTGATTTCATCTGCACAAGGAAAGCGATCGATGAACAAACTGATTCTGGCGCTGGGCCTGATGACACTGGCCGGTGGTGCGCTGGCGGCGGGCAAGCCGTGCGAGGAATTGAAGGCGGAAATTGCCGCCAAGCTCGATGCCAAAGGGGTTACTGGCTACAAGCTGGAGATCGTCAACAAGGGCGAGCCGGCCGGCAAGGTGATTGGTAGCTGCGAGGCGGGTACCAAAGAGATCGTGTACCGTCGCGGCTGATGAGCTGAGCGAAGGCTGAAGGCAGCGCTGTACCTGTAGGAGCGGCCTTGTGTCGCGATAGGGCTGCAAAGCAGCCCCGGCAATTTGTGCATCTGGGCTCATACCCTGGGGCTGCTGCGCAGCCCTTTCGCGACACAAGGCCGCTCCTACAACTGACCGCGTCAGCCTGACCTGGCAAGGTCACTCGGTCTTGAGGGCCTGCGCCAGCAGTTCATAGGAGCGGATCCGGTCCGCATGCTCATACAGGTCGCAGGTAAAGATCAGGCTCGTCCGCCCCGGTCTGCTCCAGCAGCACCTCCACCTTGGCCCTTACCTTCTGCGGGCTGCCGATCATCGCCAGGCCCAGGAAGCTGCCCACGGCATCCCGCTCATGGGGCAACCACAGCCCATCCATGCTTTCTACCGGCGGCTTCTGCATCAGGCTCTGGCCGCGAATCAGCGCCAGAATGCGCTGGTACACCGAGGTTGCCAGGTATTCGGCCTTTTCGTCGGTTTCTGCCACCACCATGGGGATGCCCAGCATCACATACGGCTTGTCCAGCGTGGTCGAGGGCTTGAAATGATTGCGGTAAACGCGGATCGCCTCGTGCATGTAACGCGGCGCAAAGTGCGAGGCGAAGGCGTAGGGCATACCGCGCATGCCCGCCAGCTGGGCGCTGAACAGGCTGGAGCCGAGTAGCCACATCGGCACGTCAGTGTCGTGCCCCGGCACGGCGATCACTTTTTGATCATCGGTGCGTGGGCCGAGGTAGCGCGACAGTTCCTCGACATCGTCCGGGAAATCGTCCGGGCCACCCGCGCGGTCGCGGCGCAGGGCGTAGGCGGTCATCTGGTCCGAACCCGGCGCACGGCCCAGCCCCAGGTCGATACGCCCCGGGTACAGGCTGGCCAGGGTGCCGAACTGCTCGGCGATCACCAGCGGCGCGTGGTTGGGCAACATCACGCCACCCGAGCCCACGCGAATAGTGGAAGTACCCCCGGCCAGATAACCGATCAGCACCGACGTTGCCGAACTGGCGATGCCGTCCATGTTGTGGTGCTCGGCCACCCAGAAGCGGTTGTAGCCAAAGCGCTCGACGTGTTGCGCCAGGTCCAGCGAGTTGCGCAGCGACTGCGCAGGGCCTGCGTCGGCGCGCACGGGTACCAGGTCGAGGGTGGATATTTTCAGGTCACGCAGCTGCGTCATCGGAGCCTCCGCAAAGGTGGTTGGCCAGAGGCCTTTTTAACTCTGTATGGGCATATTCGGGGGATTCAATGTTTGCTGTGCGATTGGTCTGAACTTGCCGTAGGCGGTTGGCCTCTGAATCCATAAGCACGTAACCGAATGACCAGGAGGCAGTATGAAAAAGACAGCATCGGCGATCTGGCAAGGCGGCTTGAAGGACGGCAAGGGCCTGCTTTCTACGGAAAGCGGCGCGCTCAAGCAGAACCCCTATGGCTTCAACACCCGTTTTGAGGGCACGCCCGGGACCAACCCGGAGGAACTGATTGGTGCGGCGCATGCCGGCTGTTTCTCGATGGCGTTGTCCATGATGCTTGGTGAAGCAGGGCTGACAGCGGACCGCATCGACACCGCCGCCGAGGTAACGCTCGACAAGCTGCCTGACGGCTTTGCCATTACGGCCGTGCATCTGGTGCTCAGGGCCAAGGTACCCGGGGCAAGCGAGGCGCAGTTCCTGGAGATTGCCAACAAAGCCAAGGAAGGTTGCCCGGTGTCCAAGGTGCTGAACGCAGAAATCAGCCTGGATGCGGCGCTGGTGGGCTGAAGCGGCGCAACGGCGGCAGTTTGCTGTAGTCTAAAGTGCGTCGGCAGCACGCTGCCTTTTCAGGAGCCGTTCCATGATTCGCGTAGCAATCGCCGTGTTGGCTTCCCTGGTCGCCACGTCTACGTTGGCGGCGGTCAAGCCGTGCGAGGAGCTCAAAGCCGAGATCGAGGCCAAGATCCAGGCTCAGGGTGTGCCGTCCTACACCCTGGAGATCGTGCCCAACAGTGAGGTCAAGGACCAGAACATGGTCGTCGGGACCTGTGATGGCGGGACCAAGAAGATCATTTACCAGAAGAATGATCGGTAGATTCAGCACTTTGGGGCCGCTTTGCGGCCTTTCGCGGCACAAGGCCGCTCATACAAGGGATCGCGTCCCCCTGTAGGAGCGGCCTTGTGCCGCGAAAGGGCTGCAAAGCAGCCCCAAGGTCACGGAATGCAGAACACGTCGCTAGGCTCGTTCACCAGCACCTTGCGGCTGGCGTCATACAGCAGTACCTGCGGCTCCATCACCGGCGCCCGCGCCTCCAGGCGATAACGCTCGCCGGCCTTGAAATCGTCAAAGCGCACGGTCAGGTAGCAGGTTCGGTCCCGGGGCTCGGTCATGATGCCGCCCGAGTAGATTTCATAATCGAAGCGCACCACCAGTTCGTGCTTGCCAGGTGTGACCTGGAAGTAACGCCCGTCATCCAGGCGCTTGCCATCGAGGCGGTCGGCCATGATTACCCGGCCGGGGGTCATGGTGTAAAGATCGACCCAGGCCTGCTTGGGGTCGACGGGCGGCAAGGGGCTGGCGCAAGCCCCCAGTGCACTGAGGGCGATCAGCATCATGGGCTGGCGCATGGCAAAACTCCCACTTGCGATTTACAAGGTACAAGCATAGCGCCGTTTGCGTGGCTCAGGTGCGTTGGCAGCCTGCAGGCAGGCCTTGACCAACCATTTTTTGCTGGTCGTTGTAGAGCTTGATCCAGGGGCGGAAGCCGATGCTGCCAGCGTGCAGTTGATAGCGCTGGCCGGCGCTGAAGTCCTTGAAGGTCAGCTTGACCTGGCAATCGCGCCACAGGGGCTCGCTGACCGGGCCGATATTGCTGGGGGTAACCGGGAACTGGTAGCGCACGGTCAGCTCGTGGCTGCCGGGCTGTACTTCGAAATAGCGGCTGTCGGCCCAGTCACGTTCATCGACCTGCACGGCGTCCAGCGAGGTGTTTTCGTAGGGTGTCAGGTCGATCCAGGCCTGGTTCGGGTCCGGGTCTGGCAACGTCGAACAGGCGGATATCAACAACAGTGAGCCGGCGACCAACAATGCACGCATGGCGAAACTCCCCCTTGGCGAGATAGTCTTGGAGCGAATCAGCCTTGAGCGAGTCAGACAGTCCCGGATGCTTCGACTTTTTCTTATGCAGCGCTCAGGCCCTGGGGCACTCGACCGCGTTTTTACCCGTTTGGTTCCCCTGCTGGGGGGGCTACTGCTGAACGGTTGCAGCAGCGTCGCCTACTATGGGCAGCTGGCCGAGGGCCAATTGCAGTTGCTGCGCGCACGTCAGCCCGTCGCGCAGGTGGTGGCCGACCCAGCCACGTCGCCGCAGTTACGTTCGCGTCTGGCCCACGCCGAACAGGCGCGGGTATTCGCCAGCCAGCAGTTGAAACTGCCGGATAACCGTAGCTACAGGGTTTATGCCGACATTGGCCGGCCTTATGTGGTGTGGAATGTATTCGCCACGCCCGAGTTGTCGTTGCAGCCGGTGACGCACTGTTTTCCGATCGCGGGGTGCGTGGCTTATCGCGGCTACTACCAGCAAGGTGCGGCACGCGGGGCGGCGGCGTTGATGCGCCAGGACGGCCTGGATGTGTATCTGGGGGGTGTGGAGGCGTATTCGACCCTGGGCTGGTTCGACGATCCGATCCTGTCGTCAATGGTTGGTTGGGGCGATGAGCGCTTGGCCACACTCATCTTCCATGAGCTGGCTCACCAGCGTTTCTATGTGCAGGACGATACCGAGTTCAATGAATCGTTTGCCTCCTTTGTCGAGCAGGAAGGCACCCGGCAATGGCGCACGGCGCGTGGGCTTGCCGCAGTTGGCGAGGCGCAGGGGCAGCAGCGTGACCAGTTCATCCGGCTGGTGCTGGCCAGCCGCGAGCGGTTGCAGGCAATTTATGCCGGGCCACTGGACGATGCGCACAAGCGGCTGGCCAAGCACGCTGAGTTTGAGCGCTTGAGGCGTGAATACCGGCAGGTGCGTGATGGCCAATGGGGCGGTGACAAGCGCTATGACGCCTGGGTGTATGGGCCGATGAACAACGCCAAGTTGTTGCCGTTTGGGCTGTATGACCAGTGGGTACCGGCGTTTGCGGCGGTGTTTCGCGAGGTGGGTGGGGATTGGGCGCGGTTTTACGAGCGGGTCGAGCAACTGGGGCGATTGCCGATTGAGAAGCGGAAGGCGGCGTTGCAGGGGTTGATGGTTAGCCAGTGAGATTTTGGGGCCGCTTTGCGGCCCATCGCGACGCAAGGCCGCTCCTACAAGGGATCGCGCACTCCTGTAGGAGCGGCCTTGTGTCGCGATGGGCTGCAAAGCAGCCCCATGGCCCTCAAGCCTTGCTAAAAGCCTGATGCAACTCGGCTACCGAGGCGAAATGGTAAGCAGGCTCTTCGGCCATCAACTCTTCCCGGCTACCAAACCCATACCCCACCGCCACCGCCTGCAAGCCATTGCTGCGCGCGCCAATCAGGTCATGCTTGCGGTCCCCGATCATCAACGTTTGCGCCGGGTCCAGCCCTTCTTCATCCAGCAGGTGGCGAATCAGCTCGACCTTGTTGGTGCGCGTGCCGTCCAGTTCGCTGCCGTAGATCACCTTGAAATGGTGGTCGAAGGCGAAGTGCCGGGCGATTTCCCGGGCGAATTCCCACGGCTTGGAGGTGGCGATGTACAGCGTGCGGCCCTGCCCGTTCAGGGCTTCGAGCAACTCCGGCACGCCCTGGAACACCAAATTCTCGTACAGGCCGGTGACACGGAAACGCTCCCGGTAGAAGTTCACCGCGTCCCAGGCCTTGGCTTCGTCGAAGCTGTAGAACTGCATGAAGGCCTGCAGCAGGGGTGGGCCGATGAAGTGCTCAAGGCGGGTAAGGTCTGGCTCGTCGATGCCCAGTTTGGCCAGGGCATACTGGATCGAGCGGGTGATGCCCAGGCGCGGGTCAGTCAGGGTGCCGTCGAGGTCGAACAGAATGTTTTGCTGGTGCATGTATAGGGTTCCACTTGAGTGCTGCGTTGCCTGCTTCGCGGGCAAGCCCGCGAATGCGGTCATTCCGGTTGGTCGTAGCCTTCGGCCAAATGCTGGTCCTTGAGCTTCACGTAGTTGCCGGCGCTGTAGGAGAAGAACGCGCGCTCTTTGTCGTTCAGCAGCCGGGCCTGTTTCACCGGGCTGCCCATGTACAGGTAACCGCTGACCAAGCGCTTGCCCGGCGGTACCAGGCTGCCGGCACCGATGATCACTTCGTCTTCGACGATGGCGCCATCCATGATGGTGCTGCCCATGCCGACGAGGATGCGGTTGCCCAGGGTGCAGCCGTGCAGCATCACCTTGTGGCCGATGGTCACCTCGTCACCGATGATCAGCGGGAAACCGTCCGGGTTGAACGGGCCGGCGTGGGTGATGTGCAGCACGCTGGCGTCCTGCACGCTGGTGCGCGCACCGATGCGGATGCGGTGCATGTCGCCGCGCACCACGGTCAGCGGCCAGATCGAGCTCGTCTTCACCGATCTCCACGTCGCCCAGCACCACTGCCGAACGGTCGACGAAGGCACGCAGTCCAACTTTCGGAGTGTGTTGCTGGAAGCTTCGGATGGCCATGATAGCGTCTCTCATCTGTGCCGATAGGCAGGCTGCCTGCTGCGGTCGGCGTCGATTGTAATTAAGATGGGGCAGTGTTTCTTCTGCCAAGGTATCCAAACCGTGACTGCGAACAACCCGCTTCTGCAATCCCACGATCTGCCGCCCTTCTCGCAAATCCGTGCCGAGCACGTGTTGCCGGCGATCGAAGCTATCCTGGCCGACAACCGTAAAGCCATTGCCGAGATCCTCGAAAAGCAGGGCAAAGCCCCTACCTGGGCTGGCCTGGTGCTGGCGATGGACGAACTGAACGACCGCCTGGGCGCCGCCTGGAGCCCGGTCAGCCACCTCAATGCGGTGTGCAACAGCGCCGAGCTGCGTGAGGCCTACGAGTCATGCCTGCCAGCGTTGAGCGCTTACTCTACCGAACTGGGCCAGAACCGCGCGCTGTTCGAAGCCTACCAGGCGCTGATCGACAGCCCCGAAGCCGCCGGCTTCGACGTGGCGCAAAAGACTATTCTCGAACACGCCCTACGTGACTTCCGCCTGTCGGGTATCGACCTGCCGGCGGACCAGCAGCAGCGCTACGCCGAAGTACAAAGCAAGCTCAGCGAGTTGGGCAGCCGCTTCTCCAACCAGCTGCTCGACGCCACCCAGGCCTGGACCAAGCACGTTACCGACGAAGCCGCGCTGGCTGGCCTGACCGACTCGGCCAAGGCGCAAATGGCCGCCGCTGCCCAGGCCAAGGGCCTCGATGGCTGGCTGATCACCCTGGAATTCCCCAGCTATTACGCCGTGATGACCTACGCCAGCGACCGTGCCCTGCGCGAAGAGCTGTACGCCGCCTACTGCACCCGCGCCTCGGACCAAGGCCCGAATGCCGGCCAGTTCGACAACGGCCCGGTGATGCAGGAAATCCTCGACCTGCGCCAGGAGCTGGCCGCATTGCTGGGTTACAAGAACTACGCCGAGCTGAGCCTGGCCACCAAGATGGCCGAGTCCAGCGACCAGGTGTTGAGCTTCCTGCGTGACCTGGCCAAGCGTTCCAAGCCGTTTGCCGCCCAGGACCTGGAGCAACTGAAGGCCTACGCCGCCGAGCAAGGCTGCCCTGAACTGGCCAGCTGGGACGCCGGCTACTTTGGCGAGAAGCTGCGTGAGCAGCGCTACAGCGTGTCGCAGGAAGCCCTGCGCGCCTACTTCCCGATCGACAAGGTGCTGGGTGGCCTGTTCAGCATCGTGCAGCGTTTGTACGGCATCGAAATCGCCGAGCTCAAGGGCTTCGACAGCTGGCACCCGGACGTGCGCCTGTTCGAGATCAAGGAAAACGGCCAGCATGTCGGCCGCTTCTTCTTCGACCTGTACGCCCGCGCCAACAAGCGCGGTGGCGCCTGGATGGACGGTGCCCGCGACCGCCGTCGCACTGCTGCCGGCGAGCTGCAGAGCCCGGTGGCCAACCTGGTGTGCAACTTCACCCCGGCGACACCCGGCAAGCCCGCGTTGCTGACCCACGATGAAGTCACCACCCTGTTCCACGAATTCGGCCACGGTCTGCACCACATGCTGACCCGCATCGAGCATGCCGGTGTGTCCGGCATCAACGGCGTGGCCTGGGACGCGGTCGAGTTGCCGAGCCAGTTCATGGAAAACTGGTGCTGGGAGCCGGAAGGCTTGGCGCTGATCTCCGGCCACTACGAAACCGGCGCGGCCCTGCCCCAAGACCTGTTGGACAAGATGCTGGCGGCGAAAAACTTCCAGTCCGGCATGATGATGGTGCGTCAGCTGGAGTTCTCGCTGTTCGACTTCGAACTGCATGCCACCCATGGCGATGGCCGCAGCGTGCTGCAGGTGCTCGAAGGCGTGCGCGACGAGGTATCGGTCATGCGCCCACCAGCGTACAACCGCTTCCCCAACAGCTTTGCGCACATTTTTGCGGGCGGTTACGCCGCCGGCTACTACAGCTACAAGTGGGCCGAAGTGCTGTCGGCCGACGCCTTCTCGCGTTTCGAGGAAGAAGGCGTGCTGAATGCCGAAACCGGCCGTGCGTTCCGTGAGGCGATCTTGGCCCGCGGTGGTTCGCGCGAGCCGATGGAGCTGTTTGTCGACTTCCGTGGGCGTGAGCCTTCCATCGATGCGTTGCTGCGCCACAGTGGCCTCACCGAGAGCGCTGCAGCATGAGCGAGGTTGCTGTGAACAAGACCAAGAAGCGCTTCATTGCCGGGGCGGTCTGCCCGGCGTGCAGCGAGCCTGACAAGCTGATGATGTGGAGCGAAGACGACACCCCGCACCGTGAATGTGTGGCCTGTGGCTTCACCGACACCCTCAACGAGCAGGGCCTGTCGGTGCCCAAGGAGCTCGGCACCCGGGTCAACCACCTGGCACCCAAGGCCGCGCCGGCCAAGGTGCAGACGGTGCAGTTCTTCCCTAATCCGAAGCTGAAGAAACCGGCAGAGTAAGTACTGGCTGACCAGAGGCGCTGGTGGGTTCAAGGCTACTGCGATACTGTATGTAAATACAGTATCGGGGTTAGCCATGAATCCTCCAGCACCGCAAAAGGGCCGTGGCACGGCACACAACCCGCACAACCGTTTTGCCCAGAACCATTCGGTGGCAGAGGACGACGGCTGGTATCAGGAAGTGCCGCAAACCCAAGGCACCGAAGTGCGCAGCGAGACAGCGAAATCGGTCATCTCCCGCAATACCTCGCCCGACCTGCCCTTCGACCGCTCCATCAACCCTTACCGCGGCTGCGAGCATGGTTGTATCTACTGCTACGCCCGCCCCTCCCATGCTTATTGGGACCTCTCCCCCGGCCTGGACTTCGAAACCAAGCTGATCGCCAAGACCAATGCCGCCGAAGTGCTTGCGCAACAGCTGAGCAAGCCAGGCTACGTGTGCGCGCCGATCAACCTGGGCTCCAATACCGACCCGTACCAGCCTATCGAGCGTGAACAGTTACTGACCCGGCGCCTGCTTGAGGTGCTGCTGCGTTTTCGTCACCCGGTGACCATCGTGACCAAGGGCTCGCTGGTGTTGCGCGACCTCGACCTGCTGGCCGAAATGGCCCGGCAGCGCCTGGCGCGGGTGATGATCAGCCTGACCACGCTGGACGATGACCTGAAGCGGGTGCTGGAACCACGGGCGGCGTCACCCAATGCCCGGTTGAGGGCTATCCGCGTGTTGCGCGGGGCGGGTGTGCCGGTAGGTGTGCTGTGTTCGCCGATGATTCCGATGATCAACGACAGTGAGCTGGAGCGCTTGCTGGAAGCTGCCAAGGAAGCCGGTGCACAGAGCGCGGCCTACATGATGCTGCGCTTGCCATTGGAGGTCGCGCCGCTGTTCGAACAGTGGCTGCAGGACCATTATCCGCAACGGGCAAGCCATGTATTGAGCCTGATCCGCCAGAGCCGGGGCGGCGAGCTGTATGACAGCCGGTTTGGCGTGCGCATGCGCGGTGAAGGGGTGTTTGCCGAGTTGTTGGCGCAACGGTTTGCCAAAGCCATGAAGCGGCTGGATTTCGAAGCGCGCGAGGCGCAGGCGCTGGATTGCTCAGCCTTCTGCCCGCCCGGTGGGCAGATGGCCCTATTCTGATTTTTGAACAGAGCAGGGCTCAGGTTCCAAGATGGGGCCTATTGCCAGCCCTCAATACAACTAATCCGAGTTAATAATTGCGCTAATACATGTTGGCAGTTGATGTTTTTTTGCTATTATTCAGATCCCGCCTTTTATATCTGGAACGCCCGTTCTAGAGCCTTTGAATTAAGTTTCAGTTAAGTTTTCCCCGCTAGCGTAGGAAATCAGTCCACACCGACTGTGATCTATGGCCCGTGCGTGTCATCTAAAACCCTGCATAGCCAGAATCTTTCACCGGTAAAATGGATTTACCAACACACCGTCAAGAGGATGAATCATGCCCGTCAAGGACCCATCCAAGGTCGTACCGCAGGTCCCCGCGGAAAGCGCCGATGCTGCCCTTAAGCACATCGTCGACGGCTTCCTGCGCTTTCACCATGACGTCTTCCCCGATCAGCAAGAGCTGTTCAAGAAACTTGCCACTGCGCAAACGCCGCGTGCCATGTTCATCACCTGCGCCGATTCGCGCATCGTTCCCGAGCTGATTACCCAGAGCTCGCCAGGCGACCTGTTCGTAACCCGTAACGTGGGTAACGTGGTGCCGCCTTATGGCCAGATGAATGGCGGTGTTTCCAGCGCGATCGAGTACGCCGTACTTGCACTGAAAGTGCACCACATCATCATTTGCGGCCACTCTGACTGTGGCGCCATGCGTGCGGTACTCAACCCGCACTCGCTGGACAAGATGCCGACCGTTGGCGCCTGGTTGCGCCACGCCGAAGTGGCTCGCACCGTGGTCGAGAACAACTGCTCGTGTGGCAGTGAGCACGAAACCATGCAAGTGCTGACCAAGGAAAACGTCATCGCCCAGCTGCATCACCTGCGCACCCACCCTTCGGTGGCCTCGCGCCTGGCCGCTGGCCAGCTGTACATCCATGGCTGGGTCTACGACATCGAGACCAGCAGGATCGAAGCCTACGACGCCGCCAGCGACAGCTTCATGCCCCTGGCTGCTGGCGAGCCGGTCCCCTGCGCTACTCCGAGAGGCCGCTACTAAGCGACCCTTCCACCGCTAGAACCTTGATAGCCGGCTGCACCCTGTAGGGGTGTGGCGCGGCCTTCGGCTGCCTTGAATTCCCTGACTGACTTGCCGGCATACCTGCTGGCGGCCCGCGCCTTCGCGCTCATCAGGGGCAAACGTGCCCACGGCCAGAGGAATGGCCGTGCGACAGAGAAAGGAGAAACACGGTGAACATTACACAGTTGAAAGCGGCCCTGCCGCGTGAGTTGCTGGCGTCGGTGGTGGTCTTTCTGGTGGCCTTGCCACTGTGCATGGGTATTGCGATTGCCTCGGGCATGCCGCCGGCAAAGGGCCTGATTACCGGCATTATCGGCGGAGTTGTAGTGGGTTTTCTCGCCGGTTCGCCGTTGCAGGTCAGTGGCCCGGCCGCTGGCTTGGCGGTGCTGGTGTTCGAACTGGTGCGCCAGCATGGCATGGCCATGCTCGGGCCGATCCTGTTGCTGGCCGGGCTGCTGCAATTGCTGGCCGGGCGCCTGCGCCTGGGTTGCTGGTTTCGTGTCACAGCGCCAGCGGTGGTGTACGGCATGTTGGCAGGGATTGGCGTGCTGATCGTGTTGTCGCAGGTGCATGTGATGTTCGATACGGCGCCGCAGCCTTCCGGGTTGCAGAACCTGCTGGAATTCCCGTCCACCGTTGCCGCCGCCCTGCCACAGGAAAGCGCAGGCTCCGGCTGGATGGCCGGTGCGCTGGGCATGGGTACCATCGCCATCATGTGGGGCTGGGAACGCCTGCGGCCGCAGCGGCTGCGCTTCGTCCCTGGCGCCCTGCTGGGTGTTGCCGCCATGACCGTCATCAGTATGTGGCTGGCCTTGCCGGTAAACCGCGTGCAGGTGCCGGCAGACCTGTCCGAGGCCATCGACTGGCTCCGCCCGGCTGACCTGATGCAACTGGCCGACCCAACCCTGCTGGTCGCCGCCTTTGCCCTGGCTTTTATCGCCAGCGCCGAGACCTTGCTGTCGGCCGCGGCGGTAGACCGCATGCACAGCGGCCAGCGGTCGGACTTCGACCGTGAGCTTTCGGCTCAAGGTATCGGCAACATGCTCTGCGGCGTGCTGGGCGCGCTACCGATGACGGGCGTGATCGTACGCAGTTCGGCCAACGTGCAGGCGGGTGCGCAGACGCGGGCATCGGCGATCTTCCATGGTCTTTGGTTGCTGGCTTTCGTGGTGGCGCTTAGCAGCGTGCTGCAGCAGATTCCGGTGGCGAGCCTGGCGGGTGTGCTGGTGTTTACCGGGGTCAAGCTGGTCGACTTCAAGGCGTTTCGTGGCCTGGGCCGTTATGGTCGTATGCCGATGTTCACCTATGCGGCGACGGCGTTGGCGATTATCTTCACCGACCTGCTGACCGGCGTGCTGCTGGGCTTTGCCCTGACCCTGCTGAAACTGGCGTTCAAGGCGGCGCGGCTGAAGATCAACCTGGTGAGCCTGGAGAAGGCCGGGCACATGGAGCTGCGGTTGAGTGGTGCGGCGACGTTCCTGAAAGTGCCGGCGCTAACCCAGGTGCTGGATACCGTACCGGCGGGGACTACGTTGCATGTGCCGTTGGGTAACCTGAGCTATATCGACCACTCGTGCCTTGAGCTGCTGGAGGACTGGCACCGCAGTAATGCGGCGAATGGGTCGCGGTTGTTGATAGAACAACGGCGGTTGAAGCGGCGGATCGAGGGGCGGTTGCGGACTACGGCGGGGGTTGGGGCCTGATATCGACCCTGAACAGGGTGATTTCTGTAGGCGCGGCCTTGTGCCGCGAAAGGGCCGCGTAGCGGCCCCTAGGCTTCACAGTTGAGATTGCTGGGGCTGCTGTGCAGCCCTTTCGCGGCACAAGGCCGCTCCTAAAGGGATCTCACAGGGCTCTGGATCAGGCCGGCTGGCCCAGCTCGACACCCAACTGCCGCGACAGGCACGGCCAGCGCTTCCACGCTTCGCCGGTTGCCGGGCTGCTCAGTTTCTCGCGATAAGCCTCCACCGATTCCACCGCAAAACTTTCGTCATTGAGCATTTCGTCAACCGAGTGGTGCACCACCTCATCCAGCTGGTTGGCAAAGCTCTCGCCAATCAACTGGTGGGCAATCAGGTTGGCGACGGTGGTGTCGACCGGGATCAGCGGCTGCTGGAAGTGGCGGATGTACAGGTCGTTTACCTCTTCCACCAGGCGGTGTGCCAGGTAGGCCTCATCCAGCAGGCAGTCCAGGCCTACATGCCCTTGCATCACGCTGGGCGGTTGCAGGAAGTAGGCCTCGGCAATTTTCAGTACAGGTTTGATCTGCGATTCGATCCCGGCTTCGCGGGCGACCTCGTGGGCGGCCTCCAGCAACTCCGGAACCTGATCGATGTAGGCGCTGACGAAGCGCGCCAAAGTACCCTGGGCGTCCTGCTCAGGCAGTTGGATCGAGGGGTGCAGGTGGGGCAGTTGCAGCTCGAGACGCTGTTTCAATTGGCCGGTCTGGCCTTCATGTTGATGGGCTTGGCTTACCTGCTCGCGTACAGCAGCGATGTTCATGACAACTCCAGGGACATTACGTTTCAAACGGAAGACACTAAATTAGCTCGGTATACAGAATACCTAAGACCCATTTGTTATAAACCTCGCAAACGTGTGCGCTCTCAGGCATATCCAAGTGCCATTATTGCGCCATACCCCCTCAAGCGTGCGGTTTTCAGGCTATTTGGCTATTTCGTGAAGTTCATTTCACAGGCTTCATTGCGTGCCATTGGTCGCTGACTATACTCCCGGTGAACGTGATTCGTTGATGAGGCCCGACTGCTTTTGCAGGGGCTCGGTCGTCGAAGCCAGGCAGTCTTGACCGCCGTTCCCTCTTGCCGCAGGCCACGCCTCCGGGACAACAAGAATTAGAAGGGGAACCCGCAATGATGCGACATCCACATGTCTGGATGGGCCTCCTGTTGTGGTCGGTTTTTGGTCAGGCCAACGCCGCCTGGACCGTGAACATGCACCCGGGGGCGACGGAAGTCTCCAACGCCGTCTTCGACCTGCACATGACCATCTTCTGGATCTGCGTGATCATCGGCGTAGTCGTATTCGGCGCGATGTTCTGGTCCATGGTCGTCCACCGCCGCTCCACAGGCCAGCAGGCCGCGCATTTCCACGAGCACACCTGGGTGGAGATCCTCTGGACCGTGGTGCCCTTCCTGATCCTGGTGGTCATGGCCATCCCGGCCACCAAGACCCTGATCGACATCTACGACGCCAGCGAGTCGGACATCGACATCCAGGTCACCGGCTACCAGTGGAAGTGGCACTACAAGTACCTGGGCCAGGACGTGGAGTTTTTCAGCAACCTGGCCACCCCCGCCGATCAGATCCACAACAAAGCTCCCAAAGACGAGCATTACCTGCTCGAAGTCGACCAGCCGCTCGTGCTGCCGGTGGGCGCCAAGGTGCGCTTCCTGGTAACTGCCGCCGACGTCATCCACTCCTGGTGGGTGCCGGCTTTCGCGGTCAAGCGCGACGCCATCCCAGGCTTCGTCAACGAAGCCTGGACCCGCATCGAGAAGCCCGGCATCTACCGCGGCCAGTGCACCGAGTTATGCGGCAAGGACCACGGCTTTATGCCGGTGGTGGTGGAGGTGAAGTCCAAGGCCGACTATGACACCTGGCTGGGTGAGCGCAAGGCTGAAGCCGCCAAGCTCAAGGAGCTGACCAGCAAGGAATGGACCCTGGAAGAGCTGGTGGAGCGTGGCGACAAGATCTACCACACCACCTGCGTGGCCTGTCACCAGGCTGAAGGCCAGGGCCTGCCGCCGATGTTCCCGGCACTCAAGGGCTCGAAGATCGCCACCGGGCCGAAGGAAGGCCACCTGAGCATCGTCTTCCACGGCAAGCCCGGCACGGCCATGGCCGCCTTTGGCAAGCAGCTGTCGGAAGTCGACATCGCTGCGGTGGTCACCTACGAGCGCAATGCCTGGGGCAACAACAAAGGCGACATGGTCACGCCGAAGGACGTGCTGGCGCTGAAGCAGGCAGAAGCCAAGTGAACCGGGTTACTCGCGGCAATCAATGGATTGCAGGAGACAGGACATGAGTGCAGTGATCGACGACCACGCCACCGGCCATGACCATGCGCACGGCCCGGCCAAGGGCCTGATGCGCTGGGTGCTGACCACCAACCATAAAGACATCGGCACGATGTACCTGTGGTTCAGCTTCATCATGTTCCTGCTCGGCGGCTCGTTCGCCATGGTGATCCGCGCCGAGCTGTTCCAGCCTGGCTTGCAGATCGTCGAGCCGGCGTTCTTCAACCAGATGACCACCATGCACGGGCTGATCATGGTGTTCGGCGCAGTGATGCCGGCCTTCGTCGGCCTGGCCAACTGGATGATCCCGTTGATGATCGGGGCGCCCGACATGGCCCTGCCGCGCATGAACAACTTCAGCTTCTGGCTGCTACCGGCGGCCTTCCTGCTGTTGGTCTCGACCTTGTTCAGCCCGGGTGGCGGGCCGAACTTCGGCTGGACCTTCTACGCCCCGCTCTCTACTACCTATGCCCCAGCCAGCGTCACCTTCTTCATCTTCGCCATCCACCTGATGGGCATCAGCTCGATCATGGGCGCGATCAACGTGATTGCCACCATCCTCAACCTGCGTGCCCCAGGCATGACCCTGATGAAAATGCCGCTGTTCGTCTGGACCTGGCTGATTACCGCCTTCCTGCTGATTGCGGTAATGCCGGTGCTGGCCGGCGTGGTGACCATGATGCTGATGGACATCCACTTCGGCACCAGTTTCTTCAGTGCCGCCGGCGGCGGTGACCCGGTGCTGTTCCAGCATGTGTTCTGGTTCTTCGGCCACCCCGAGGTGTACATCATGATCCTGCCGGCGTTCGGCGCGGTCAGCTCGATCATCCCGGCGTTCTCGCGCAAGCCGCTGTTCGGCTACACCTCGATGGTGTACGCCACCGGCGCGATTGCCTTCCTGTCGTTCATCGTCTGGGCGCACCACATGTTCGTGGTCGGCATCCCGGTGGTGGGCGAGCTGTTCTTCATGTACGCCACCATGCTGATTGCCGTGCCCACCGGGGTGAAGGTGTTCAACTGGGTCAGCACCATGTGGGAGGGCTCGCTCACCTTCGAAACGCCGATGCTGTTCGCCATCGCCTTTGTCATCCTGTTCACCATCGGCGGCTTTTCCGGGCTGATGCTGGCCATCGCCCCGGCAGACTTCCAGTACCACGACACCTACTTCGTGGTGGCACACTTCCACTACGTGCTGGTGCCTGGGGCTATCTTCGGCATCTTTGCCTCGGCGTACTACTGGCTGCCGAAATGGACCGGCCACATGTACGACGAAACCCTCGGCAAGCTGCACTTCTGGCTGTCGTTCATCGGCATGAACATGGCCTTCTTCCCCATGCACTTCGTGGGGCTGGCCGGCATGCCGCGGCGCATCCCTGACTACAACTTGCAGTTCGCCGACTTCAACATGGTGTCGTCGATCGGTGCCTTCATGTTCGGCGCCACGCAGATCTTCTTCCTGTTCATCGTTATCAAGTGCATCCGCGGCGGGGCACCGGCACCGGCCAAGCCCTGGGATGGCGCCGAGGGCCTGGAGTGGTCGATCCCCTCGCCTGCGCCCTACCACACCTTCCAGACACCTCCGGAAGTGAAATAGGAACCCGCCATGAACGGCCTGTCGCTGAAACGCCTGGTAACGCGCCTGCTGATGCTGACGGTGGTGATGTTCGCCTTCGGCTTCGCCCTGGTGCCGATCTATGACGTGATGTGCAAGGCCTTCGGCATCAACGGCAAGACCGGCGGGCAATACGAAGGCAGCCAGGTCAGCGACCCGTCGCGTTCGGTGCGGGTGCAGTTCATGTCGACCAATGCCAGCGACATGGTCTGGGACTTCTACTCCACGGCTGACCAGTTGGAGGTCAACCCAGGGGCGGTGAACCAGATGATCTTTGTCGCGCACAACCCGACCGACCGACCCATGAGCGCGCAGGCGATACCCAGCATCACCCCGGCCGAGGCCGCGGCGTACTTCCACAAGACCGAGTGCTTCTGCTTTACCCAGCAGGTGCTGCAACCCGGCGAACGCATCGAGATGCCGGTGCGCTTCATCGTCGACCGCGACCTGCCGGCCAGCGTGAAGCACCTGACACTGGCCTACACCTTGTTCGACATCACCGCTCGCCACCCGCCGGTCGCGCATGTTGCGGCCCAGGACGTCCAGGGCGCCCGTTAAGGGAAGGAGAACAGCAATGGCAAGTCATCAGCACTACTATGTTCCGGCGCAGAGCAAGTGGCCGATCATCGCCACCATCGGCATGTTCATCACGGTGTTCGGCCTGGGCACCTGGTTCAACGACATGAAGGCCGGCCACCCGGAATCGCACGGGCCGCTGATCTTCTTTATTGGTGCGTTGTTCCTGGCTTACATGCTGTTTGGCTGGTTCGGTTCGGTGGTGCGCGAGAGCCGCGCGGGGCTTTACAGCCCGCAGCTGGACCGCTCGTTCCGCTGGGGCATGAGCTGGTTCATCTTCTCTGAAGTGATGTTCTTCATGGCCTTCTTCGGTGCGCTGTTCTACGTGCGCGTGCTGGCCGGGCCGTGGCTGGGGGGTGAAGGGGCCAAAGGTGTTGCCCACATGCTGTGGCCGACGTTCGAGTTCACTTGGCCGCTGCTGCATACGCCCGACCCGAAACTGTTCCCGCCACCCAAGGAAGTGATCGACCCGTGGCACCTGCCGCTGATCAACACCATCTTGCTGGTCAGTTCCAGTGTGACCATCACCATTGCCCACCATGCGTTGCGCCGTGACCACCGCGGGCCGCTGAAATTCTGGATGGCATTGACCATCCTGCTCGGGCTCAGCTTCATCGCATTGCAAGCCTACGAGTACCACGAGGCCTACACCAAGCTGGGGCTGACGCTGGGGTCGGGGATTTATGGCGCGACGTTCTTCATGCTCACCGGGTTCCACGGTGCCCACGTGACCTTGGGCACGATCATCCTGATCGTGATGTTTGTGCGCATTTTGCGCGGGCACTTCAACCCGGAGAAACACTTCGGCTTCGAGGCGGCCAGCTGGTACTGGCACTTTGTTGATGTGGTGTGGGTGGGGTTGTTCATCTTTGTGTATGTGCTCTGACAGCAACGCGGCCCCTGTAGGAGCGGCCTTGTGCCGCGAAGGGCCGCACAGCGGCCCCAAAGCAGCCAGTGGGTTTTGTCAGGCTAATCGGGGTTGCAGGTTTTGGGGCCGCTGTGCGGCCCTTCGCGGCACAAGGCCGCTCCTACAAGAGGGCCAGTCACACTCAGAAGGGAGCGTGTGACACCAGCTGGCCACTGATAAAACCGTAGGCCACCAGGCCGATGGTCAGGGCAGCCAGGGTTACCCGCACGGTCAGTGCCTTGAGCAGGCGAGTCGAGTTTTCATCGTCCTTGACCAGAAACACCAGGCCACTGAACAGGCTGGCAACCGTGGCCAACAGCATCAGGACAATCGCGGCCTTGAGCATGGCGCTACTCCGGGGGGATGCGGTGATGTGGATAAGTATAGCGAGGCGCCCGTGAGGCCGTTTCGCCCAGGCTGGGTACCGACCCTGGTGGTGCTTGCACTGCTGCCGGGGCTGATTGCGCTTGGCTGCTGGCAACTCGGCCGTGCCGAGGAAAAGCGCGCGTTGCTGGCCACGTATGCCGAGCGGCGGATCGAGGCGCCGATCACCACGGCCCAGCTCGCATCAACCGATGACAATGCCTTCCGTCGCGTGCACCTGTATGGCCGCTTCGACGCCGAGCATAGCGTGTTGCTGGACAACCGCCTGCGCGATGGCCAGGCCGGTGTCGAGCTGCTGCAACCGTTCCATGACCAGCCCAGCGGCCAGTGGCTGCTGATCAACCGCGGCTGGCTGCCATGGCCAGACCGCCGCGTACCAGTGCATTTCGATACCCCTTCACATGCCTTGGCGCTGGACGCTTCGGTGTACGTATCGCCCGGCAGCGCGTTCCAGCTGCACCCCGACCCTGAAGGCGGCCAGTGGCCGCATCTGCTTACCGCCATTGATGCCGCGCAGCTGTGGCCACCGCTAGGCCGCGAAGGCTTTGCCCATGAGTTGCGCCTGGAGCCCGGCCCGGCAGCCTATCGCCTGGACTGGCCAGTGGTTGCCATGGGCCCGGAAAAACACCTGGGCTACGCCGTGCAATGGTTTGCCCTGGCTGGCGCACTGGTTCTGCTCTACCTCTATTTCGGCTGGCACCACAACAAGGAGAAACGCCATGGCCACCGCCACTCCGCTGGACCTGCCTGAACGTAGCAAACCCAGAGCCCGCGGGCGTTTGCAGCTTTTGCTGATCCTGCTGGTGGTGCTCGGGCCGATGATTTTGGCCACCAGCATGTACAAGCTGAAGTTCTGGGTGCCGGAAGGCCGCAGCTACCACGGCGCCATGATCGGCAACGGTGAAAGCCGCACCGATATCGGTGTGTCAGGCCAGGACGACCGTTGGCAATTGCTGATCAGCGCGCCCGAAGCCTGTGCCGAGGACTGCCAGCGCCTGGTGTACCTGGCCCGGCAGATCCAGGTGGGCCTGGGCCGCGATGCCAGCCGCGCCAGCCACGCGCTGGCCACCGCCCAACCGCTGAGCGCCGACTACCAGGCGCTGCTGGGCCGCGAGTATCCGCAGTTGCAACGCTACCCGCTGGATACCCCGCGCTACCTGCAGAAGGTAGGCGAGCCTGGCCCGCAACTGTGGATCGTCGACCCCCACGGCAACCTGGTGCTGCGTTATGACGGCAAGGCCAACGGCAAGCATGTGCTGGATGACCTGCGCCACCTGCTCAAGCTGTCCAACATCGGCTAGGAGCCTGCCATGGCCAGACCTGGATTCCGCATAGCTGTGTTCGCCACCCTGCTGGCCCTGCTGGTCGTCCTGCTTGGTGCCTATACCCGCCTGACCCACGCCGGCCTCGGCTGCCCTGACTGGCCAGGTTGCTATGGTTTTATCAGCGTGCCCAAAAGCGAAGCACAACTGGCCCATGCCGAGCTGCACTTCCCCGATCACCCGGTAGAAGAGGCCAAGGGCTGGGCCGAGATGGTCCATCGCTATTTTGCCGGTACCTTGGCCATGGTGATTGCCCTGCTGGCCTTCCAGGCGCTGCGCCGGCATGCCCGCGATGGCCAGCCTTATCGCCTGCCCGTGCTGTTGTTGGGGGTGGTGCTGGCTCAGGCGGCCTTCGGCATGTGGACGGTTACCCTGAAGCTTTGGCCGCAAGTGGTCACGGCGCATTTGCTGGGTGGCTTTACTACCCTGAGCTTGCTGTTCCTGTTGTCGCTGCGTCTGTCCCGGGCGTTTGCGCCCTTGCCTAAACTGCCGCTGAGCCTGCGTCGGATCGCTGCGCTGGCGCTGTTGGTGGTGATCGGCCAGATTGCCCTGGGCGGCTGGGTCAGTGCCAACTATGCAGCGGTTGCCTGCATCGACCTGCCCACCTGCCATGGCCAGTGGTGGCCCGCGGCGGACTTCAGCAATGGCTTCCACCTGACCCAGCACGTCGGCCCCAATTACCTGGGCGGGCAGCTGGACAGTGATGCCCGCACGGCCATCCACATCAGCCACCGCCTGGGCGCGCTACTGGTGACCTGCGTACTGCTGATGCTCAGTTGGAAGCTCTACCGCTGTGGCCTCCCCGGCCTTTCGCGGCTGGTGCTGCTGGCGCTGGCCCTGCAAGTGGGCCTGGGCATCAGCAACGTGGTGTTCCACCTGCCGCTGGCGGTGGCTGTTGCGCACAATGCCGGTGGGGCGCTGTTGCTGCTGAGCATGGTGTTGGTGAACTACCGCATCCGGGTGGTCGACAAGGTTCGCGTGGGTGTCGGCCAAGGCTGGCGCCTGCGGCCGGTGGCCGGCGTGGGTATATCCCATCACATGAGGAATGACTCGTGGCGACGCTTCTGAGCGCACAACGGGCCAGCTGGCGCGATTACCTGGAGCTGACCAAGCCCAAGGTGGTGGTACTGATGCTGATCACTTCGCTGGCGGGCATGTTCCTGGCCACACGGGCAGGTGTCGGCTGGAGCGTGCTGCTGTTCGGCAACCTGGGCATCGGCCTGTGTGCTGGCGCTGCGGCGGTGGTCAACCATGTGGTGGACCGGCGCATCGATGCGCTGATGGCCCGTACCCACAAGCGGCCGCTGGCCCAAGGACGGGTCGAACCGCTACCGGCGTTGTTGTTTGCGCTGGCGCTGGCGCTGCTGGGCATGGCCCTGCTGCTGGTGTTCACCAACGCCCTCACTGCCTGGCTTACCCTGGCTTCACTGCTGGGTTATGCGGTGCTCTACACCGGCTTTCTCAAGCGTGCCACGCCACAGAACATCGTCATCGGCGGGCTGGCCGGCGCGGCCCCGCCGCTGCTCGGCTGGGTGGCGGTAAGCGGCCATGTCAGCGCCGAACCTTTGCTGCTGGTGCTGATCATCTTTGCCTGGACCCCGCCGCACTTCTGGGCCCTGGCCATCCACCGCAAGGAAGAGTACGCCAAGGCCGATATCCCGATGCTGCCGGTGACCCACGGCGAGCGCTACACCAAGCTGCATATCCTGCTCTACACCCTGATTCTGCTGGCGGTAAGCCTGCTGCCGTATGCCATCCACATGAGTGGCCTGTTGTACCTGGCATGTGCCCTGGCGCTGGGCCTGCGCTTCCTGCAATGGGCCTGGGTGTTGTACCGTGGCAGCCGGCCGCACGCGGCGATCGGCACCTTCAAGTACTCTATCGGCTACCTGTTCGCGCTGTTCATCGCGTTGCTCCTCGACCACTACCTGTTGCTGAACCTATGACCCGAACCCAGAAAACCGTCTTCATCCTCGTCGCCCTGGTCGCGTTGATCCTGGGCCTGACCGTCAACAAGGTGCTCAATGGCCGCGACCAGCCCAACCCCACCGAGCTGATCGACGCCGGCATCATCCTGCTGCCGCAGAGCCGCGCCGTGGCCGATGTGACCATGACCAACCAGGATGGCCAGCCAGTGCAGCTGGATGACCTGAAAGGCAAATGGTCGCTGCTGTTCTTTGGCTATACCTACTGCCCGGACATCTGCCCGACCACCCTGGCCCAGTTGCGTCAGGTAAAGAGCGAGCTGCCCAAGGAAGCCGTCGACCGGCTGCAGGTGGTGCTGGTAAGTGTGGACCCGAACCGCGACACGCCGAACCAGCTGAAGCAGTACCTGGGCTATTTCGACAAGGACTTTGTCGGGGTGGCGGGGTCGATCGAAGACACCCAGAAGCTGGCCAATGCGTTGAGCATTCCGTTCATTCCGGCGGACACCAGCAAGCCGGGGTATACCGTGGATCACAGCGGTAACCTGGCGGTAGTCGGGCCGGATGGGCGTCAGCGCGGGTTCATTCGTGCACCGTTCAACAACCAGAAGCTGGTGGCGCAGTTGCCCGGGCTTGTGAAGCGGGATTGAGATTTCGGGCCTGCTTTGCAGGCCATTCGCGGCACAAGGCCGCTCCTACAGGGGAATGCGATCCCATGTAGGAGCGGCCTTGTGCCGCGAAAGGGCCGCAAAGCGGCCCCGGGGATTTCGGCTTAGAACGCCGGAACCACAGCGCCTTTGTACTTCTCGATGATGAACTGCTTCACCTCTGGCGAGTGCAGCGCAGCCGCCAGTTTTTTCATGTCTTCCGAATCCTTGTTGTCTGGGCGGGCAACCAGGATGTTGACGTAAGGCGAGTCGCTGCCTTCGATGGCCAGCGCGTCCTTCTCAGGGTTCAGCTTGGCTTCCAGCGCGTAGTTGGTGTTGATCAGGGCAGCATCGACCTGGGTCAGCACGCGCGGGATGGTGGCGGCTTCCAGCTCACGGAACTTGATGCTTTTCGGGTTCTCGGCAACATCCTTCACGGTGGACAGGATGTTCTTGTTGTCCTTGAGCTTGATCACACCGGCCTTGTCCAGCAGCAGCAAGGCGCGGCCGCCGTTGGTGGCGTCGTTAGGGATAACCACGGTGGCGCCGGAGGACAGCTCGTCCAGCTTCTTGATCTTGGTGGAGTACACGCCCAGCGGCTCGATGTGCACGCCGGCAACGCTCACCAGGCTGGTGCCCTTGGCCTTGTTGAACTCATCCAGGTACGGCTGGTGCTGGAAGAAGTTGGCGTCCAGGCGTTTTTCGGCCACCTGTACGTTCGGCTGGATGTAGTCGGTGAATTCCTTGACCTTCAGCTCAACGCCTTCTTTCGCCAGTTGCGGTTTGACGAAGTTGAGGATTTCGGCGTGCGGCACCGGGGTGGCGGCAACGGTCAGGGTATCGGCGTGGGCCGAGAAGGCCGCAACAGCGGCAGCGACAGCAAGCAGCTTCTTCATTGATCACTCCTTGTGAGGGCCGCGACGGCCCCCGAACGGGTCGGCCAGGCCGACCCCATTGGGGTTACTTACGGGAAAAATGCACGACCAGTTTGTCGCCCACGCTCTGCAGTACTTGAACCAGTACCAGCAGCAGCACCACGGTCACTACCATCACATCGGTCTGGAAGCGCTGGTAGCCGAAGCGGATAGCCAGGTCGCCCAGGCCACCGGCACCCACCACGCCAGCCATGGCGGTGTACGAAACCAGGGTGATGGCGGTGACGGTAATGGCCGCGAAGATACCCGGACGGGCCTCCGGCAGCAGCGCGCTGGTGATGATCTGGCGGGTGGTGGCGCCCATCGACTGGGTGGCTTCGATGATGCCGCGGTCCACTTCACGCAGGGCGGTTTCCACCAGACGGGCGAAGAACGGCGTGGCACCCACCACCAACGGCGGGATGGCGCCGGCAACGCCCAGCGAGGTGCCGGTAATCAGCACGGTGAACGGGATCATCACGATCAGCAGGATGATGAACGGCAGCGAGCGCAGGATGTTGACCACCAGCGACAGCAGCGCATACACACCTTTTTGTTCGAACATCTGCTTTGGCCCGCAGAGGAACAGCAGCACACCCAGTGGCAGGCCCAGCAGCACGGTAAAGAACAGCGAGCCGAACAGCATGATCATGGTGTCGATGGTGGCCAGCCAGATTTCGGCCCAGTCGACGTTGGCAAAGAAATTCAGGGCGTCCATCAACGCAGTACCTCCATATGTACGTCAGCTGCCTTGAAGCGGGCGAACGCCGCTTCCATGTCTCCGCCGATCAGGGCGAGGGTGAGCTGGCCATAGGGGACATCCTTGATGCGGTCGATACGCCCGGCGAGGATGCTGTAGTCCACACCGGTTTCGCGGGCCACGGTGCCCAGCAGCGGCGCATAGGTGGCGTCGCCCTGGAAGGTCAGGCGCACGATGCGGCCCGGTACGTGGGCAAAGTCGTCGCGCTGTTCGCCTTCATCGACTTGCTCGTCTTCCTGCACGAAGCGCTTGGTGGTGGGGTGCTGCGGGTGCAGGAACACTTCGGCCACCGAGCCTTGCTCGACGATCTGGCCGGCGTCCATCACTGCCACACAGTCGCAGACACGGCGGATCACATCCATTTCATGGGTGATCAGCACGATGGTCAGCTTCAGCTCACGGTTGATTTCGGCCAGCAGTTGCAGGACCGAGGCCGTGGTTTGCGGGTCGAGGGCACTGGTGGCCTCGTCGCACAGCAGGATCTTCGGGTTGGTGGACAGGGCGCGGGCGATGCCGACGCGCTGCTTCTGGCCGCCGGACAGTTGCGCCGGGTACTTTTTAGCGTGGTCCGAAAGGCCCACGCGGGCCAGCAGCTCGGTGACGCGCTTATCGATTTCGCTGCGCGACAGTTCGCCGGCCAGGGTCAGTGGCAGGGCGACGTTGTCGGCGACAGTCTTGGAGGCCAGCAGGTTGAAGTGCTGGAAAATCATCCCGACCTGCTGGCGGAAGCCACGCAGCTGGCTGGCGTTGAAGGCGGTAACGTCTTCGCCGTCGACGATGATCTTGCCGCCGGAAGGTTCTTCCAGGCGGTTGATCAGGCGCAGCATGGTGCTTTTGCCGGCGCCGGAATGGCCGATCAGGCCGAACACCTGGCCATCTTCGATGGTCAGGCTGGTCGGATTCAGTGCGGGGATTTCCCTACCGGCAACGCGGTAGGTCTTATGTACCTGTTGGAACTCGATCACGTAGCGAACCTTGTGGGGCGCATTGAAATTTGGGTCAGCGGTTAGCTGGGGTCGCGCATTTTAGCCTTTTCCCATAGCTGTTCTTAGCATTTATTTCGTAATGCACCAATCCTTCGGGCATATCGCGACAACCGGTAATCCTGATTGAACGCTCGGCAAAGCCTCCCAGTCACTAGTTGAACAAGCCCGAAACGGGCACGCCTGAAGACTGACGAGGAGAGCCGACCATGCCCAGCAAGAAAACGGACGCGCCCAAGCACAGTGAAGCCGCCGGCACCCAGACCCCCGACCGGGCCAACACCAATGCCAAGTTGCAGAGCCTGGAAACCTTCCGCAGCGATGCCACTGGCCAGGCCTTGCGCACCAACCAGGGGGTGAAGGTGGCTGACAACCAGAACAGCCTCAAGGCCGGTGCACGGGGCCCGTCGCTGCTCGAAGACTTCATCATGCGCGAGAAGATCACCCACTTCGACCATGAGCGCATCCCCGAACGCATCGTGCATGCCCGCGGTACCGGGGCGCACGGCTACTTCCAGAGCTATGGCTGCCATGCAGCGCTGACCAAGGCCGGCTTCCTGCAGGACCCGGAAAAAATCACCCCCGTGTTCGTGCGGTTTTCCACCGTACAGGGGCCACGCGGGTCGGGTGACACGGTGCGTGATGTGCGCGGTTTTGCCGTCAAGTTCTACACCGATGAGGGTAATTTCGACCTTGTTGGCAACAACATGCCAGTGTTCTTTATTCAGGATGCCATCAAGTTCCCAGACTTTGTGCATGCCGTGAAACCTGAGCCGCACAACGAAATGCCCACTGGCGGCTCGGCCCATGACACGTTCTGGGACTTCGTTTCGCTGGTGCCGGAGTCGGCACACATGGTGATCTGGGCCATGTCCGACCGCGCCATCCCGCGCAGCCTGCGCATGATGGAAGGCTTTGGCGTGCACACCTTCCGCCTGATCAACGCCGAGGGTGTGGCCAGTTTCGTCAAGTTCCACTGGAAGCCGCGCCAGGGGGTGCATTCTGTGCTGTGGGACGAAGCGCAGAAGCTGGCGGGCAAGGACACTGATTATCACCGGCGCGACCTATGGGAGGCCATCGAGACCGGTGACTACCCGGAATGGGAGTTGGGCGTGCAAATAGTGCCCGAGGCTGACGAGCACAAATTCGATTTCGACCTGCTGGACCCTACCAAGCTGATCCCCGAGGAGCTGGTGCCAGTCACCCTGCTGGGCAAGATGGTGCTCAACCGCAACCCTGACAACTTCTTCGCCGAGACCGAGCAGGTTGCCTTCTGCCCAGGGCACATCGTGCCGGGCATCGACTTTACCAACGACCCGCTGCTGCAGGGGCGGCTGTTCTCGTACACCGACACCCAGATCAGCCGGTTGGGTGGGCCGAACTTCCATGAAATCCCGATCAACCGGCCTGTGGCGCCGAACCACAGCAGCCAGCGCGATGCCATGCACCGCATGACCATAGACAAGGGCCGGGCTGCGTACGAACCCAACTCCATCGACGGCGGTTGGCCGAAAGAAACACCGCCTGCGGCGCAGGATGGCGGTTTCGAGAGTTATCAGGAGCGTATCGATGCGCACAAGATACGTCAGCGTAGCGAGTCGTTCGGCGACCACTTCTCGCAAGCGCGGATGTTCTTCCAGAGCATGAGCCCGACGGAGCAGCAACACATCATCAAGGCCTACAGCTTTGAACTGGGCAAGGTGGAGCGAGCAGAGATTCGTGAGCGTGAGGTGAACGAGGTCCTGGCCAATATCGACCTGAAGCTGGCAGCGGCAGTGGCGGCCAACCTGGGGCTGCCTGCGCCCAAGCAGGGAACGGTCAAGGTGAAAGGCAGCAAGCTCGTGCAGTCCAAGGCGCTGAGCCAGATGAACCACCCCGGTGACGTGGGCATCAAGGGGCGCAAGATTGCGCTGCTGGTGGCCAATGGCGTGGATGCTGCGAGTGTCGACAGGCTGGTCAAGGCACTGGAGGCTGAAAGCGCGCGGCCGATGTTACTGGGGCCGACCTCGGCACCGGTGAAAACTGCGGATGGCAAGCAGCTGCCGGTGGACGCGTCGATGGAAGGGATGCCATCGATCATGTTCGACGGGATTGTCGTACCCGCAGGCAAGGCCTCGACGGACGCGTTGGCGGCTAGCGGGCTGGCCAAACACTTCTTGCTGGAGGGCTACAAGCACCTGAAGGCGCTGGTGTTGACCAAGGCGCTGGCGACCGGCCTGGGGCTCAAGGAGGACAAGGGGTTGCTGCTGGGGGATGACCAGAAGACCGTGGATGCCTTTGTCAAAGCGGTTGAAGGGCATCGGGTTTGGGAGCGGGAAGCGGCAGCGGAGGCTATCCCAGCCTGATCGAAGTGAGGCCATTCGCGGCACAGTGCAGCCTTTGAGCCTTGTGTGATCCCTGTAGGAGCAGCCTTGTGCTGCGAAGAGGCCGGTATGACAGAAGAATTTCTGTGACAGTGCCGGCCTCTTCGCAGCACAAGGTGAACTGGCCTAATGATTTTGGACACCTTCTTCGGGCGCTATGATGACGCCCAATTGGAGGCAAAATCAGTGCGAAAATCTTATTCGAAAGAACACAAAATCCAAGCAGCTGAAATGGTGCTGGACGGTGGCCAGTCAGTTCCTGAGGTATGTGAAATCCTCGGGATTGGCCGCACTGGCTCTTCGCCGGTGGGTTGACCAGGTACGGCAGGAGAGAGAGGGGAAAGTCCCGGCTGGTGCAAAGGCTATCACCCCGGAGCAACGACGAATCGAGGAGCTGGAAAGCCTGGTTCGTCAAAAGGATCGGGATATCGAAATCCTAAAAAAGGCCAGTGCTCTCCTGCTTCGGGACTCCAAAGATCGTTCTCGCTGATCAACGAGCTGAGTGAGCATTACGGTGTTGTCGACTGCTGTCGCGTGCTTGGGGTCAAGCGCAGCAGTTTCTATGCATGGCGCAAACGCCAAGGGCGTGAAAACCCTGACAGAGATGCTCTGCGCCTGCTGGTAGTCGACCATTTCAAGGCGTCGCGAAATGCTTCTGGATCACGAACGCTCGTGCAGGAGTTGCGTCGTCAAGGCCATGAAGTCGGGCGTTACAAAGTGCGCGCGCTTATGCGTGAGGCTGGCTTGAAATGCCGGCAGCGCAGGCCGCACCGGTATCGCTCGTCAGGTACAGAAGCACTGATTGCGGAAAACCAACTGAAGCGAAATTTCAAAGTTTCGACTATCAACGAGGTTTGGTGTGGCGATGTGACTTACATCCAGGTTGGCAGGCGCTGGCTGTACTTGGCCGCGGTAATCGACTTGTACGCACGCCGAGTTGTGGGCTGGGCGTTTTCAATGACTGCCGATGCCAGGTTGGCCTGTGACGCGCTGCGCATGGCGTCTGAGTCTAGGGGCAAGCCTGCTGGCGTGATGTTTCATTCAGATCAAGGTTGTCAGTACACCAGCCATAAATTCAGGGCTGTGCTTGAAGAATGCCGCTTGAAACAAAGCATGAGCCACCGCGGCCAATGCTGGGACAACGCCGCCATGGAGCGATTCTTCGGGGCGTTGAAATCAGAATGGATGCCGGCAGGAGGCTATGAATCCGAAGCTGAGGCTAAGGCCGACATCATGGCTTATCTGGTGCGCTACAACCTCAAACGCCTCCATAGCTACAACGGCTACGAGACCCCGGTAGCCATGGAGGAAAAACTGAGGGCAGCGTCATAAACCTTAACCGGTGTCCAAAATTACTTGACCAGATCAAGGCTGCTCCTACAGGGCGACGCCGGTCTGGCGACGCAATTTATTGCTGATGCGGTACCAGAACCACCTGCGCCGGCAGCGAGCGCTGGATTTCATGCTTCTGCTTCAGCGCGAACCCGCTGTCGATCTTGCGCACGCGCTTCTCCAGCAAGGTCTTCAGCCACGGCGCATCGTCGGTGCGCGGTACCTGGAACACCACTTCGCAGTCATAGCTCACCACATCGGCGGCAATATCATCGAGCTGGCGGCGCATCGCGCGGCTGTCGGTGGTCTTCAAGGCCACCACCGTGCTTGGCGCTGTCGGGTCGATGATGCGTGCCTTGGGCTTGGCTTCGGCGGCTTTCAAGGCAGCCTCTGCCTTCTCCAGTTCGGCCTTGCGTGCCTGGGACACGGGGTCGCCACCGGTTACTGCCGGGGCTTGTGGCATCAATGCGCGGGCGCGAGCCAGGGCGGTAGCTGCCGCGTTCACATCACCCTTTTGCAGGACGATCTGGCTGCGTTGCAGATAGGCTTCGGCCAACTGACGCTGGTATTGCTCCAGGCGTGCGTCGTCAGGCGACTGGGCTTGAAGGGCTGCCAGCTGGTCTTCGGCGGTTGCCAGCTCGTTGCTGGCGATGTTTTGCTGCAACTGCTGCCAGGCGTCGGCTTGGGCAGGTGCGGTGGCCTGTTCGACCGGCGCGCTGGAACAGGCAGCCAGGAACAGGGAAAACGCGGCAACAAGCAGATAACGGGAGGCGAACGGCTTCATTCCTGCGACTCTCTATTTGCGCAAAAAGCGAGCAAGTCTACACCCAGGTGCGCACGCTCGAAAACAGGTCTTACAGACCCTTTACCCGGCAAAAGGTTGCAAGGCGTGCCATCACACGCCCTGTTTTTCAGCGTTTCGGCAGGGCCAGGCTCAGCAAGAATAGCACCGCCGCGCAGACCACGATCGACGGGCCGGCGGGGGTGTCCTTGAACCAGGACATGGCCAGGCCACCGCAAACGGCAGTAACTCCCAGCAAGCTGGCACCCAGGGCCATCTGCTCGGGGGAGCGGGCGTGACGCTGCGCCGCAGCGGCGGGGATGATCAGCAGCGAGGTGATCAGCAATACACCGACGATCTTCATGGCCACGGCAATTACCACCGCAATCAGCAGCATCAGTGCCAGGCGCAGGCCGGCCACCGGCAGGCCTTCGACCATGGCCAGTTCTTCGTGCACGGTAACTGCCAGCAGCGGCCGCCACAGCACGGCGAGTAGCAGCAGCACCAGCGCACTGCCGCCGAGGATCCACGCCAGGTCGGTGGTGCTGATGGCCAGCAGGTCGCCGAACAGGTAGGCCATCAGGTCGATGCGCACATCGTGCATGAAACTAAGCACCACCAGGCCCAGCGACAGGGTGCTGGGGGCAAGAATGCCGAGCAGGGTATCGGAGGCCAGCGGTTGGCGTTGCTGCAAGGTCACCAGCAAGATCGCCAGCAGCAGGCAGCCGATGGTAACGGCCAACGCCGGGCTGACATCCAGGGCAAAGCCCAGGGCTACGCCGAGCAAGGCGGCATGGGACAGGGTGTCACCAAAGTAGGCCATGCGCCGCCACACCACGAAGGAACCCAGCGGGCCGGCTACCAGCGCCAGGGACAAACCGGCAAGCAGGGCGTAAAGAAGAAAATCAGCCATGCTTGCAGTGCTCTCCGTGAACATGGGTGCCAGGGGCGACCACCGAACCGTGCAGGTCGTGGCTGTGGTCGTGGTGGTGGTGGTAGATGGCCAGGCTCGGTGCGGTCTGGCCAAACAGTTCGACGAACGCCGGGTCGCCGCTGACTTGCTCGGGGTGGCCCGAGCAGCACACGTGACGGTTCAGGCACACCACCTGGTCGGTGGCACTCATCACTAGGTGCAGGTCGTGGGACACCATCAGCACGCCGCAGCCATGGCGGTCGCGCAGGCGGGTGATGAGGTTGTACAGCTCGGTCTGGCCGACCACGTCCACGCCCTGCACCGGCTCGTCGAGCACCAGCAACTGGGGTTCGCGCAGCAGGGCGCGGGCCAGCAGCACGCGTTGCATCTCGCCGCCGGAAATGGTCTGGATCGGGCTGTCGATGACCTGTTCGGCGCCCACTTCCTGCAACGCCGACAAGGCTGCGGCGCGGTCTACGCCGGGCACCAGGCGCAGGAAGCGCAGCACCGACAGCGGCAGCGTGGCATCGACCTGGATCTTTTGCGGCATGTAGCCAATGCGCAGCTTTGGCTTGCGCCATACCTTGCCGCGGTGTGGCTTGAGCAGGCCGAGCACGGCGCGCACCAGGGTAGTCTTGCCCGCCCCGTTGGGGCCGATCAGGGTGACGATCTGGCCGGGTGCGACCGACAGGTCGATGCTGTCGAGCACCGCCTCGCCGCCAAAGGTGACGCCGACCTGCTCCAGGCGGATCAGGGCATCGCTCATGCCGCGCCCCGGCAGCTGCCGCACAGGCCTACAACTTCCACGGTCTGGGTTTCGACCGTGAAGCCCACGCCTTTGGCGCTGTTAATGATGGCGTCGCTGATGCTGCTCTGCTCCAGCTCGATGGCCACATGGCAGGCCCGGCAAATCAGGAACTGGCCTTGGTGCACGTGCTCGGGGTGGCTGCAGCCGATGAAGGCGTTGAGCGAGGCAATGCGGTGCACCAGGCCGTTTTCCAGCAGGAAGTCCAGCGCACGGTAAACCGTGGGCGGGGCGGCGCGGCGGCCGTCCTGCTCGCTGAGCACGGCGAGGATGTCGTAGGCGCCCAGCGGCTTGTGGCTTTGCCACACCAGCTCCAGCACACGGCGGCGCAGCGCGGTGAGGCGCAGGCCCTGGCGGGTGCACAAGGCGTCGGCTTCAGCCAGAGCGCTGTGTACGCAATGGGAGTGATCGTGAGGACGGTTGGCCAGCGGCGTGATGGACATGGGCAGCGACGGTTCTGGATGGAGACGTTATTATGTTACCTGTTTCTGACGACTCGAGTATCCACCGTGTCCCGATTCCTAGCTCTGTTTGTCGCTTTCATCGCATTTTCCGCCCAGGCCGATGTGCGTGTGCTCACCAGTATCAAGCCCCTGCAGCAGATTGCCGCCGCCGTGCAGGATGGCGTTGGCAGCCCTGACGTGCTGCTGCCGCCAGGCGCTTCGCCGCACCACTATGCATTGCGCCCGTCCGATGTGCGCCGGGTAGGTGATGCCGACCTGCTGTACTGGATCGGCCCGGACATGGAGAACTTCCTGCCGCGTGTGCTGGCTAGCCGCAGCAAGCCAACAGTGGCCGTGCAGTCGCTGACGGGCATGAAGCTGCGCCATTTTGGTGAGGACAGCCATTCCCACGAGGAAGAAGACCACGACGACCATGACCACGATCATCGTCCAGGCAGCCTGGATGCTCACTTGTGGCTATCGTCGGTCAACGCGCGGGTTATCGCAGCAAAAATGGCCGCTGACTTGGCCCAGGTCGACCCGGCCAACGCGGCTCGCTATCAGAGCAACCTGAAGGCCTTCGATGAGCGCCTGGATGCACTGGATGGGCGTATCAAGGCGCGGGTAGACGGTATTGCCGGCAAGCCGTACTTCGTGTTCCACGAAGCGTTCGATTACTTCGAGGCTGAATATGGCTTGAAGCATACCGGCGTGTTCAGCGTGGCGTCCGAGGTGCAGCCAGGGGCGCAGCATGTGGCAGCCATGCGCAAGCGCCTGCAGGAAGTGGGCAAGACCTGCGTGTTCAGCGAGCCGCCGCTACGGCCACGCCTGGCCGAGACCCTTACCGCCGGGTTGCCGGTACGTCTGGCCGAGCTGGATGCACTGGGCGGCACCGACCCCGTGGATGGCAAGGGCTATGAGCGCTTGCTGGAGAAGCTGGGCGGTGACCTGGCTGGGTGCCTGGAGCAACTCTAAAACGCCCCACGGTCCTTGTAGGAGCGGCCTTGCGCCGCGAAAGGGCCGCAAAGCGGCCCCGGCGATACTCGCTGCGAAGCTGAGATCTCGGGGCCGCTTTGCGGCCCTTTCGCGGCACAAGGTCGCTCCTACAAAGAGCAATTAGCGTGGGAATCAGAGGGCGAACGGCAAGTGCAAAGCCACTTGCTGGCGCTGGGCCAGGCGCACTTCGAACTCGCTCGGGTCGTGGATCATCACATCCATCCCGGCAAACGATTCGGCCGCGATCAGGCGCGACAGCCAGAAACGCACGCAACCTACCCGCAACATTTCCGGCCACAGTTCAGCTTCGGCCGCAGTGAACGGCCGCAGCGCCGCATAGGCCGCCAGCAGTGCCTGGGCACGTGGCACATCCACTGCGCCCTGCTCATCCAGGCACCAGTCGTTCACGGTGATGGCGATGTCATACAGCATCGGCCCGGAGCAGGCGTTGTAGAAGTCGATCACACCGGTCAGGTGGGTACCTTCGAACATCACGTTGTCGCGGAACAGGTCGGCATGCAGGTTGGCCCGTGGCAAGGCCAGGATCTGTGCCTTGTGCGCGGTAATTTCATCCAGCGCCGGTTGCAGCAGCGCGGCTTGCTCGGCAGTCAGGCGCGGCAGCAGCTCGGCACCGGAGGCCAGCATCCAGTCCAGACCGCGGTCGGTCTTGCGCTCGATGATGTGCTCGCGGGTGGCCAGGTGAATGTGTGCCAGCAGCTCGCCAACCTGGGCGCAGTGCTGGTTGTTCGGCGCCTTGATGTGCTTGCCCGACAGCCGTGGCTGCAGCAGCGCCGGCTTGCCGCACAACTCGCGCAGGCCATTGCCGTCGCGGTCACGAAGGGCATAGGGCACCGGCATGTCGGCGGCGTGCAGGGTGTCGAGCAGTTCGATGAAGAACGGCATGTCCTCGCTAGGCCCGCGCTCGATCAACGTCAGGACGAACTCCCCCTGTTCGAGGCTGACGAAGAAATTGCTGTTCTCGGTGCCGGCGGCAATGCCCTGGAAGTCGAGCAGACGGCCCAGCTCGTACGGCGCCAGAAAGGTTTCCAGCTCAGGCCGGGTCACGGGGGTGAAGACTGACATGATGAAAAATTGCCCATACGGGCACTTCCGCCGGGAAGTGCCGGGTTGATGTGAACGGTGCGCGTCAGATTACCACTCGAAGATCTTCCAGGACGGAATCAGCATGTCCGGCTGGTCGGATCGAATGAAATTGGCATCAGTGCCATCAGCGCGTACCAGAAAATAAGGCTTGCCGTTTTTCGGCGTGATCTTGATCGCATACAGGAACCCGTTCTGCCGGTACTCCTGGATGGTTTTGTCGCCTTCCGTGCGAATGGTCACCTCGGGATCGGCCGAGGGGGCGTCGTCCGCCGCCAGGGTGACGACTGGCGTGGTTGCCAACAGGCCGAGCAGTAACAGGCGATTGAGTGTACGCATGATAACCTAGTCCCTTTGTCGTCAATGATTCTGGCTATTCTAGCGCCGGACCCGTCGAAAAGGTTGATTCTGCTCATGAGCCAAGCCCCCCTCGTCCTGGTGGACGGTTCCTCCTACCTGTACCGCGCCTTCCACGCGCTGCCGCCGTTGACCACGTCCAAGGGCATGCCGACCGGTGCGGTGAAGGGTGTGCTGAACATGCTCAAGAGCCTGCGCAAACAGTACCCCGACAGCTTGTTCGCGGTGGTGTTCGACGCCAAGGGCGGCACGTTCCGCGATGCCATGTTCGCCGAGTACAAGGCCAACCGCCCAAGCATGCCTGACGACCTGCGGGTACAGGTCGAGCCGCTGCATGCCAGCGTAAGGGCGCTGGGCTACCCGCTGCTGTGCGTCGAGGGTGTGGAGGCCGACGACGTCATCGGCACCCTGGCGCGCAGCGCAGCCGCCCAGGGCCGCCCGGTAATCATCTCGACCGGTGACAAGGACATGGCTCAGCTGGTGGACGGGCACATTACCTTGGTCAACACCATGACCGGAAGCGTACTGGACGTGGCTGGCGTGCATGAGAAATTTGGCGTCGGCCCGGAACACATCATCGACTTCCTGGCCCTGATGGGCGACAAGGTCGACAACATTCCCGGCGTGCCGGGCGTGGGCGAAAAAACCGCCGTGGGCCTGCTAACCGGTATCGGCGGCGGCCTGAGCGATTTGTATGCGAATCTGGACAAGGTCCCGGCGTTGGCCATTCGTGGCGCCAAGACCTTGCCGGCCAAGCTTGAAGAACACCGCGACGCGGCGTTCCTGTCCTACGAGCTGGCCACCATCAAGGTCGATGTACCGCTGGACGTCGAAGTGGATGCGCTGGTGTGTGGTGAACCTGACCGCGAAGCGCTGCAGGCGCTGTACACCGAGATGGAGTTCAAGAGCTGGGTTGCCGAGGTGCAGCGCGACGCCGCAAGGGCTGGTACCGAGGTTGCACCGGTTGAAGCGCCGGCTGCCAAGGTTGAGCCGCAGTACGAAACCATTCTGGACCAGGCCCGTTTCGATGCATGGCTTGAAAAACTGCGCCAGGCGCCGCTGTTCGCCTTCGATACCGAAACAACCGGCCTGGATGCCCAGAAGGCGCAGCTGGTTGGCCTGTCCTTCGCTGTTGCGCCCCATGAGGCGGCTTATGTGCCGTTGGCTCATGACTATGAGGGCGCACCGGCCCAACTGGACCGCGACGCCGTATTGCTGGCCCTGAAACCGCTGTTGGAAGACCCGGCCAAGGCCAAGGTCGGGCAAAACGCCAAGTACGACATCAACATCCTTGCCAATGGCTCGCCCGCCATCGAAATGCGTGGCGTGGCCTACGACACCATGCTCGAGTCGTACGTGCTGAATTCCACCGCCACCCGTCACGACATGGACAGCCTGGCGCAGAAGTACCTTGACCACACCACCATTGCCTTCGAGGACATCGCCGGCAAGGGCGCCAAGCAACTGACCTTCAACCAGATCCACCTGGACAAGGCCGGCCCTTACGCTGCCGAAGACGCCGACATCACCCTACGCCTGCACCAGGCATTGCAAGCGCGCCTGGCACAGACGCCGAGCGTGCAACCGGTGCTGATGAACATCGAAATGCCGCTTGTGCCGGTGCTGGCCAAGATCGAACGCCAGGGTGCGCTGGTCGATGCCGACCTGCTGCACGTACAAAGCGGTGAGCTGGGCGTGAAGATGGCCGAGCTGGGCTGCGTGCCTACGAGCTGGCCGGTGAGGAATTCAACCTCGGTTCGCCCAAGCAGCTGGGCGCGATCCTATACGACAAGCTGGGCATGCCGGTGCTGAGCAAGACCGCCAAGGGCCAGCCCTCCACCGCAGAAGCCGTACTCGATGAACTGGCCTTGCTCGGCTATCCACTGCCTGAGGTACTGATGCAGTACCGCAGCCTGAGCAAGCTCAAGAGCACTTACACCGACAAACTGCCGGGCCAGATCAACCCACGCACCGGGCGTATCCACACCTCCTATCAGCAGGCAGTGGCGGCTACCGGCCGGCTGTCGTCGAGCGACCCGAACCTGCAGAACATCCCGATCCGTACCGCCGAAGGCCGGCGTATCCGCCAGGCGTTCATTGCCAGCCCGGGTTACAAACTGCTGGCGGCGGACTACTCGCAGATCGAGCTGCGCATCATGGCCCACCTGGCCAAGGACGAAGGCCTGCTGCACGCCTTCCGCAACGACCTGGACGTGCACCGGGCCACGGCAGCGGAAGTGTTCGGTGTGGCCCTGGAAGACGTCACCACCGACCAGCGGCGCAAGGCCAAAGCCATCAACTTCGGCCTGATCTATGGCATGAGCGCCTTTGGCCTGGCCAAGCAGATCGGTGTCGACCGCAAGCAGTCGCAGGACTACATCGACCGGTACTTCGCCCGCTACCCAGGCGTGCTGGCCTACATGGAGCGCACCCGCGCGCAGGCGGCCGAGCAAGGCTTTGTCGAAACCCTGTTTGGCCGCCGCCTGTACCTGCCAGACATCAACGCCAAGAACCCGGCCCTGCGCAAAGGCGCCGAGCGTACGGCGATCAACGCGCCGATGCAGGGCACTGCGGCCGACATCATCAAGCGGGCCATGGTCAATGTGGATAACTGGCTGAGCGAGAGCGGGCTGGATGCCCGGGTGATCCTGCAGGTACACGACGAACTGGTACTTGAGGTGCGTGAGGACCTGGTTCAGCAGGTGAAAGATGAAATTCGCCAGCACATGAGCAAGGCTGCGGAACTGGATGTGCCGCTGCTGGTGGAGGCAGGAATTGGCGCGAATTGGGACGAAGCTCACTGATTGAGCAGGGAAAGCTGTGTAGGATCTGCGACGTAGTGACGCAGATCCTGGCACTGCTCAGTGCCGTTGGTACTGAAGTTTCATGAAACTATCGCAAATAGTTTTCAGGGCTTCGGAACTAAACCGGTGAAGCGGAACTCAGAGTAACTGAATGGCTGGTGAAGCCCTTCGATGCTCCTATGTTGTGTTAAGTGTTGGCAGATATCTGGACCCCGCCCTAGCGGTCCGGACTTGGACCCCGAACTTCCCCCTCCCCATACGAAGTCCGGGGTTTTTTTTGCCCGGAATTTGGCTCGACCGTACTGGCCTCATCGCCGGCAAGCCAGCCCCACAGGGGTATCACTTCCCTTGAGGCCTGTGTTGAACCTGTGGGGCTGGCTTGCCGGCGATAGGGCCCTCAAACAGCTGGCTTGTCTTCCAGCTCCATCCAGCCCGCCAGCACCCGGTAGGCGTCTTCTACGCCCAGGCGCTTGGGTGCCGAGAACAGCTGGATGGTCACGCCATCACCCCAGCCCTTGCGGATTTCCGACTGCACTTTCAGCAGCGTGTTCTTGCCCGCGCCGTGGGTCAGCTTGTCGGCCTTGGTCAGCAGGATGTGCATGGGCATGCGGCTTGCCTTGGCCCAGTCGAGCATCATCTTGTCGAAGTCGGTCATCGGGTGGCGCACGTCCATCATCAGGATCACGCCGCGCAGGCACTCACGGCTGCCCAGGTAGGCTTCCAGGTGTTTCTGCCAGTGCTGCTTGAGCGGGATCGGCACTTTTGCATAACCGTAGCCCGGCAGGTCGACCAAACGCCGTTCATCGTCCAGACTGAAGAAATTCAGCAGCTGGGTGCGCCCGGGGGTTTTCGAGGTACGCGCCAGGCTGGCATGGGTCAGGGTGTTGAGGGCGCTGGATTTGCCGGCGTTTGAGCGGCCGGCAAAAGCCACCTCGTAACCCTGGTCTTCCGGACATTGTTCGACCTTGGCAGCGCTGAGGGCGAATGTGGCTTTCTGGCAGAGGCCGAGGATGGGGTTCTTGACTTGCATGGGATATCCGATGTGGGTGTTGCCTGACTCTAAAGGCCCGAGCCTGGCAAGCGGTGTCGTTTCCGTTTGGATGGCGGAAGTATATAATGCCCCAGTTTTTGTGTGCTCATTCTCCCAGCGAAGGGGAACGGGCATGGGGTGTCGAACAATAGCTCGCGCATCAGAACGCAGCGCGGCCCCCAACCCTGAAGGTCGTTCCGCATGGCGAAATGGCTGCTTGCTGTCGGTATGTTCCTGCCGGTTTTCAGCGCACAGGCTACACAGGATCCCGAGGTGTTGTACAACCGCACGTGTGCGGCCTGTCACACCGGGCAGTTGCCACAGGCACCCAGACAGGGTGACCGGGCAGCATGGGAGCCAAGGCTGGCGCAAGGCATGGATGTACTGGTGAAGCACGTGACCCAGGGTTTCAAGGCTATGCCGCCGCGTGGATTGTGCATGGACTGCAGTGCCGAGGACTACCGTTTGGTCATCCTTTGGATGAGCGGCAGTCCCGATACATAACATTTCACCCTTAGCCGTGTTGGATTAGCTGATGAACAAACTAGTCGTGAGTCTGCTGTTGACCCTGGGTGTCGCAGGTGCGGCCACTGCTGCGCAAACTGTAAAAGGCGATGCCGCCGCCGGTCAGGCCAAGACGGCCGTCTGTGGCGCCTGCCACAGCCCCGACGGCAATAGCCTGGCACCGAACTTCCCTAAATTGGCCGGCCAGGGCCAGCGTTACCTCGAAAAACAACTGCACGATATCAAGTCGGGCAAGCGCACGGTGCTGGAGATGACCGGCATGCTGGCCGCGTTCAGCGACCAGGACCTGGCCGACATCGCCGCCTACTTCTCCAGCCAGAAAGGCAGCGTGGGCGCCGCCGATCCAAAGCTGGTCGAGCGTGGCAAAGCGCTGTTCAACGGCGGCGACCTGGAAAAAGGCATGCCTGCCTGCACCGGCTGCCACTCGCCCAACGGCGCAGGCATCGCTTTGGCCGGCTTCCCGCACCTGGGCGGCCAGCACTCGCAGTACGTGACCAAGCAGCTCACGGACTTCCGCGAAGGCAACCGCACCAACGATGGCGATGCCATGACCATGCGCACCATTGCCGGCAAGCTGAGCAACCACGACATCGAGGCGTTGGCCAGCTATATCCAGGGCCTGCATTAACTTTCAGTTAATGTTGTAGGCCAATGATGAAAGGGCGGCCGGGCCGCCCTTTTTTCAGTCCGCAGCCGTTACACTACAGAACTCGACCCCTTCCCGGCCTGTCTCAGTGCAGGTCGCGTCGTGGCGACCAATGACTGCTCAGGAGTAAAGCATGCGTAAACTGATTCTCAGCGCCGCGCTGGTCGCTGCCAGCGTATTCGGTATGACTGCCGTCCAGGCCGCCGAGCCTGTTGCTGGCAAGGAATACCTCGAGCGAGCAACCCTGTTCCGGTGTCCGTACCTGGCAAGATCGAAGTGGTCGAGCTGTTCTGGTACGGCTGTCCACACTGCTACCACTTCGAGCCGACCATCAACCCTTGGGCTGAAAAGCTGCCGGCTGACGTCAACTTCAAACGTGTTCCTGCCATGTTCGGTGGCCCATGGGACGCACACGGCCAGATGTTCCTGACCCTCGAAGCCATGGGCGTCGAGCACAAGGTGCACGCCGCGGTGTTCGACGCCATCCAGAACCAGCACAAGCGCCTGACCGACCCACAGGACATGGCAGACTTCCTCGCCACCCAGGGTGTGGACAAGGACAAGTTCCTTGCCACGTTCAACTCGTTCGCCATCAAGGGCCAGGTCACCCAGGCCAAGGAACTGGCGAAGAAGTACGAAATCACCGGCGTACCGAGCATGGTGGTCAACGGCAAGTACCGCTTCGACCTGGGTACCGCTGGCGGGCCGGAAGGCGTACTGAACGTCGCCGACCAGCTGATCGCCAAGGAGCGCGCCGCCAAGTAGGCGGCGTAACCCATGCCCCGCTTCAGAACCACGCGTGGCATTGGCCTGCACCAGCCGCAGGTCAACGAGCATCACCTGCAGGCCTCTGGCCTGCCCGAGGATGGTCGGCTGCGGCTGCTCAGCTTCAACATTCAGGTCGGCATCAGTACCGAGCGTTACCGGCATTACCTGACCCGCAGCTGGCAGCACCTGCTGCCGCACAACGGGCGTGCCGGCAACTTGCAGAAAATAGGGGAATTGCTGGGCGACTTCGACCTGGTGGCCTTGCAGGAAGCCGATGGTGGCAGCCTGCGCTCAGGTTATGTCAACCAGGTTGAGCACCTGGCTCATCTGGGGGCCTTCCCCTACTGGTACCAGCAACTCAACCGCAACCTCGGGCGTTTTGCCCAGCACAGCAATGGTGTGCTCAGCCGCCTGAAGCCGCACTTGCTCGAAGACCACCCGTTGCCCGGCCCTGCCGGCCGTGGGGCGATCCTGGTGCGTTTTGGTGAAGGCGAAGATGCGCTGATCGTGGTGATGATGCACCTGGCGCTTGGCGCCAAGACCCGCGCCCTGCAACTGGGCTACATCCGCGAGCTGATTGGCGGTTACCGCCACCAGGTGCTGATGGGCGACATGAATACCCATGCCACCGACCTGCTGGAGCATTCGCCACTGCGCGATCTGGGCCTGATTGCCCCGCAAGTCGAAGCGACGTTCCCCAGCTGGCGACCGCAGCGCTGCCTGGACCATATCCTGCTCAGCCCAAGCCTTACGCTTGAGCGTGTCGAGGTGTTGGCGCGGCCAATTTCCGACCACCTTCCCGTTGCTGTCGAGATTCGATTGCCTGATGCATTGACTGTGGATACGCTGCCGGTCTTGAGCTAATTGCCATCACCGTTTGCGGACCCGGGCATGACTGAAGACGCTGAGCGCTGGAAAGAAAAATACCTTAAAAGCATCGAGCAGCAAGAAAAGCTCGAACGCCGCTGGGACGCCCGTCTCGACCTGCTGCGGCGCGGCCTTGTGCGCAGCACCCTGGCTGCCGAAGGCAGTGACAAGGTGGTGGACGCGTGCATGAAGGAGATGCGCGATGTTATCCGCAGCGACAACATGGACGCTGGCCTTGCGGGGTTGATTCCGCGCCTGGAAAAAGCCGTGCTGGACTCTGAACAGCGCCGCGAAACCCGCATGAATCAGGTCAGCGATGCGTTGACCGCGCTGGTCGGCCAGCTGCAGGGCCTGCCGCTGCCCAGCGATATCTCGCGGCCGTTGAAAAAGCTGGCGAAAAAACTCGATGGTGGTGTTGCCCAGTCTCGCGACCTGCCGCCGCTGTTGGGCGAGCTGAGCGGCTTGCAGGGCCTGGCGCTGTCGGCCCTTGGCAAACCGGGGGACGAATCCCGGCCCGGCTTTTTGCAACGCCTGTTCGGTAGCCGCGAAGATGAACCCCAAGGGGAGCCCGCGCCAGTGGTGGTACCTGCTGTTGAGGCACCCCAGGCTGCACAGGACAGTATCGACCCCCCCAGCCTGATGATGTGGATGCGCTGCAACCGCTTGCAGCCTCTGCCACCGAAGCGCCCGTAGTGCCCGAACCTGTGCTGGAGGTACCTGGCCCGGCGCTGATCGAAACAATCGAAGTGCCAGCCGCTCTGCCACTGCCAGAAGATGACGTGCCAGAGCCGGACGTGGCCGTCAGTGAACCATTGGTAGAAGCACAACCAGCACCCACGCTTGAAGAAACCTTCGGCGAAGACGGCCCCTATGCCCTGCCCTACGCGGTAGAACCGCCCTACAGCCAGGTTGCTGCACACATCGAAAAGACCCTGATTGGGCTGCTCGATGACCTGAGCCTGCCCGAGCGGCACAAGGCCCAGGCGCTGGAAATGCGCGAGCGGGTCGCCCGTGGCCTGAACTGGTACGAGCTGATCCCGGTGCTGGATGACCTCGCCGTGCTCATGCTGGCAATCACCGACAGTGGCCAGCACGAATTCGAAACCTACCTGCAGCAACTCAATGAGCGCCTGGAAGGTTTCCAGAGCCACCTGCACGCGGCCAGCGCAGGCCACGCCGACAACAGCTCTGCCGCTCGTGAGCTGGATACCCAATTGCGCGAACATGTCGATGGGTTGCAGAGCAGTGTGCAGGGGGCCGCTGACGTTGACAGCCTCAAGCACATCCTGGACAACCGCCTGGAAGGCCTGCTGGTCACCATGGATGAGCACAAGCACGAGCGGGATCGCCGCGAGCAAGAGCTGGCAGGGCGCCTGCAAGGCCTGTCCGAGCGGGTGGCGAACATGGAGCACGAGGCGCTCGGTTACCGCGAGCACCTGGAGGAGCAGCGCCAGAAAGCCCTGCTCGACCCCCTCACCGGCCTACCCAACCGTGCGGCCTGGAGCGAGCGGGTCGAACGCGAAATAATCGACTGGCAGGAGAATGGCGGCCATCTGGCCATGGCAATCCTCGACCTGGATCACTTCAAACGCATCAACGACAGCTATGGGCATCTGGCCGGGGACAAGGTACTGAAGATTGTCGCCGATCAGCTGCGCAAGCGCCTGCGCGGCCGTGACTTCATCGCCCGTTTCGGCGGCGAGGAATTCGTCCTGCTGTTGCCGCAGACGTCGCCGGCTGCTGCTGCCCAGGTAGCGGAAGTGCTACGGGCCACGGTGGAAGCCTGCCCGTTCCACTTCAAGGGTGAGCGGGTGGTGATCACCACCTCCATCGGCCTGGGTGCGTTCCGCTCTGGTGAGCGCGGCGACCAGGTACTCAAGCGTGCCGACGTGGCGCTTTACCGGGCCAAGGAGCAGGGGCGCAACCGGGTCGAGCAGAGCTAGCCTGCAAACAATGACCCACGGTAAGCGCGGCCATGGGGAGCACGTTATACTGTAGCGCTCATTCGCTGAGGCCACTGACGTGCTTTCCACGCTGAAAAAAACGCTGATTTCCTTTTTGCTGTTGTCTGTCGCCGGTTGCTCGACGGGCCTGCGCATCGACCGCAGCCACCCCTCGGCCAACCAGGACAACCGCATCCAGTTCGTTGTCCTGCATTACACCAATGCTTCGTTGGAGCGCTCCCTGGCCTTGCTCACCCATGGTGAGGTCAGCAGCCATTACCTGATCGGTGACGGCCCGGCGACGGTGTATCAACTGGTGGATGAAAACCGCCGCGCCTGGCATGCCGGTGACAGCCAGTGGCAGGGGCGCACCTGGCTGAATTCCTCGTCCATTGGTATCGAAATCGTCAACCCGGGGTTCACCGATACACCCAATGGCCGGGTCTGGCACCCTTACACCGAAGCGCAGGTCCAGTCGCTGATTGCGCTGCTCAAGGACATCGTCAAACGCAACAACATCGAACCGAGGCACATCATTGGTCACAGTGATATCGCCCCGTCGCGCAAGCTGGACCCGGGGCCGCTGTTCCCGTGGAAGCGCCTGGCCGATGCCGGGCTGGGTATCTGGCCCGAAGCCAATGCTGTGGCGCGGCAGCAGGCCTACTTCAGCGTCAACCCGCCCAGCATTGGCTGGTACCAGCAGGAACTGGCGCGGTTTGGCTATCAAATCGAGCAGACCGGGGTGCTGGATGTTGCCACCCGCCATGTGATCACTGCGTTCCAGATGCGCTTCCGCCCGCAGCGCTTCGACGGCATGCCGGATGCGCAGACGGCGGCCATGTTGCAGGTGCTCAACCGCATGCGTTGAGCCCTGCGGGCTCAACCGTTTTGCACCATCACCCAGGCTGGCGCATCACCTTGTAGGAGCAGCCTTGTGCTGCGAAGAGGCCGGTAAGGCTAAAGATTATCTTCGGCTGCAATGGCCTCTTCGCAGCACAAGGCTGCTCCTACAGGCCTGTGTTTGTTGACAAAAAACCAGTTCAGCTTGCAGCGAAGCGCCAAACGGTGAGGGTGATTCTCGATTCAGTTGCTATACCTTTGTTATCAACTGGATGCCTTTGATGTCAGCCATCATCACCTTGCTGCGCCAAATTTTTTACCGTCCCTGGATGCTGGCCACATTGGCAGCGCTGGCCAGCGCCGCCCTGTTGCTCTCTGCCAGCATCGGAATTGCCCTGCAACAGATGAAGCAAAGCGAGAGCGAGCAGATGAACGCCCAGGGCGAGCGTTTTCTCGATCGCCTCGAGCAAGTGTTCGGCCAATTGCGTGAAGGGGTAGACCTGTTGCAGGCGCAGCCCTTGCGTGGCTGCAGCCCGGCGATGCTGGCGGCGTTGCAGCAGGTTGGCCTGAGTTCGCGGTTCATTTATGAAGCGGCTTATGTCGATCGCGACGTCGCCTGCTCCAACCGTGGCGACGAGCGGGCGTTCGAACCCCTGCGGCCACCCGACATCCAGGGGCCGACCTACAGCTACTGGTTGAACACCACCACCGAACCGAACGAGAACCTGGCTGCGCTGATGCTGGGCCGGGGCAATTTCGTGGTTTCCACCTCGCGCGGGCACCTGACCGATGTGGTCGATTTGCCCCCGGGCGGTAGCCTGGTAGTAGTGCTGGATAACGGTGCCCGGGCTATCCCCGTGCTGGGGCCGCCACAGGTGTGGCCGCCGCCCTCGGCCTGGTCGACAAGCCACAAGTCGCTGCTCGAACTCAGCGACCGCCTGATCTACCGTATGCCCACCAAGTCGCCAGATTACCAACTGGTTTTGATTGCCCCGCGGGCGAGCCTGCCGTTGAGGATGAACGGTATGCTCTGGCTGTTGTTCCCCGGCAGTGTACTGGCGGCCTGCTGCATTGGCTGGCTGGTGCTGCAATTGATCCTGCAACGGCGGTCGATGAGCTCGGAATTGCAGAATGCCTTGCGCCGCGGGAAGCTGCAGGTGCTTTACCAGCCAATCTTCGAACTCGACAGCCGCCGCTGTGTCGGCGCCGAAGCGCTGGTGCGCTGGCGACGCCCGGACGGCAGCCTGACCAGCCCGGACTTGTTCATCCCGCTGGCGGAAAACACTGGGCAGATTCGCCAGATCACCGATTTTGTCCTGCAACGCGTGCTCGAACAGCTGGGCCAATTGCTGCGCTCGCACCCCAAACTGTACATATCGGTGAACCTGGCCGCCTGCGATGTGATGGTGCCGCGTATCGGCCGGGTGGCGGCGCGGCTGTTGGCCTTGCATCGGGTAGCGCCCAGCCAGATTGCCTTTGAAGTGACCGAGCGTGGCCTGGTAGACGTGGTGGTGGCCCGTGACAACCTGCAGGCGCTGCGCGCCGTGGGGCATCAGGTGCTCATCGACGACTTTGGTACAGGTTATTGCAGCCTGGCTTACCTGCAGACCCTGCCGGTGGACTGCCTGAAGATCGACAAGGCGTTCATCGATGCGCTGGGCCACGATGCCGCCAGCAGTGGCGTGGCCCCGCATATCATCCGCATGGCCCATGACCTGCACCTGCGGGTGATAGCTGAAGGTATCGAGTGTGAAGACCAGGCGGTACTGCTGAACAGTGAAGGGGTCAATTACGGCCAGGGCTGGCTGTTTGCCCGGCCGCTGAACGCCCGGCAGTTCGCCGAGCTGGTAACCCGCGGGCAACTGCCGCGACGGGTTGACCACTGAGTGCTCCTGTTCCGGCCGCATCGCCGGCAAGCCAGCTCCCACAGGTACTGCGCATGCCTCAGGTGCGCCGCTACCTCTGTGGGAGCCGGCCTGCCGACGATGAGGCCGGTGCAGGCGATCCTCAAACCGGCAAGGCCATGTAGAACTGGGTCCCCTGCCCCGGGCGGGAAAACACGCCCATGCGCCCGCCGTGCAGCTGCACGATCTCTTTGCACAACGCCAGGCCCAGCCCAGCGCCGCCTTTTTTGCGGCCAACCTGCACGAATGGCTCGAAGATGCGACCCTGCTGCCCGTAGGCGATGCCCTCGCCATTGTCCTCGACACTGATGATCACCCGCTCCGCATGCCGTCGTGCATGTAAACGGATACGCCCGCCGTTGGCAGTGTGGCGGATGGCGTTGTGCAGCAGGTTGTCCAGCACCCGGTCCAGCTGGGCGGCATCGGCCTGCAGGCGTGGCAGTGGCGGTTCCAGTTCCTTGGTCAGTTCGATCTGCTTGTGCGCTGCCTGCTCGGCAAAGCGCAGTTGTGCCCGCTCCAACAGTTCGTCCAGGGCACAGGGGGCGAGGTCGAGTTTTTGCAGCCCGCTCTGGTAGCGAGAGAAGTTGAGCAGGTCGTTGATCAGCTGGGTAAGGCGCTGCATTTCCTCGCCGATGGTTTCCAGCAGGTCGTTCTCGCGCGCTTCGGCAGGGAACTTGACCCGCTCGCGCAATAGGCCGAAGGCCATGTGCATGCCGGTTACCGGCGTGCGCAGCTCGTGGGAAGCACGCAGCACGAACTCACTGCGCACGCGTTCAAATGCCCGCTGCTCGGTCACATCGTGCAGCACCATCACCGCGCCCAGAATGGGCCCTTGCGGGTGGCTGACGGGTGTCAGGCTGTAGGTCAGCAGGCGTGTTTCTTCATCGACCTCCATGTTCAGGTCGTCTGGCGGCCGGTCCAGGCTACCGCCGCGCAGTACTTGGCGCAGTTGCTGCTCTAGCTCCGGGCGCTGCAGGGCCTCGGCCAGGCTGCTGCCAACGCGGCTGTCATTCCAGCCCAGTTGGCGCTGCGCCACCGGGTTGAGGTGCTCCAGGCGGCCTTGGCGGTCGATGATCAGCAGGCCATCGTCGATGCTGTCGAGCACGGCTTGCAGGCGTTGCTGGCCGGCCAGCAGTTCGTCGACGTTGGTGGCCTGGTGCTTGCGCAAGGCATCGGCCATGAGGCCGAAGCGGCGTGTCAGCTGGTTCAGCTCGGTGGCCTGGGTGATGGGCAGGGTGACGTCGAAATTGCCTTTGCCCAGCTGGTCGGCCGCGATGGCCAAGGCTTCGATCGGTTGGCCGAAGCGTCGGGCGATGTTGTGCGCGGTGACGAAGCCCAGCACCAGCACCACCAGGCCCATCAGGCCAAGTACACCGCTGACCAGCAGGGCGCGGTCCCGGGTGTGTTCTTCGCTGCGGGTGATGAGGTCCAGGGCCTGCTTGTGGGAGTCAATCAGGTCGGTACGCACCTGGTTGAAGGCCGCACCAAGCGGTTGGTCGATACCCATGCTGCGGGCGGGCGCGGGGCTGTCGCGGTAAGCCAGGAGGAAGGCCTGGTAATTACTGCTGGCCTTGCTGAACCCGGTGCGCTCGCCGCCTTGCTCCAGGCCTTGGCTGAGCAGGCTCTGGAAGTTGTCCTGCAACAGCCGAAGGTTCTGCGGAGCGGTACCCTCATCAAGTATCAGGGTCAGCTGTTCGCCAAGGTTCTGCCGCAATTTCAGGCCGACTTCCAGGGCATGGGTGGTGTCCTGTACCAGCCGCTGTTGCACTGTGGCCATTTGCAGCACGCTGACCAGGCCCAGCAGCAGCCCGAGCAAGGCCACGGTGACCAGCGCCGAGATGCTGAGAAAAAGCCGCGTGCGCAGCTTCATGGGCGGCCATTTCATAAGTTGTACTGCTTGCGTTTGCGGTACAGGGTGGAAGCGTCGATACCCAAGGTTTTGGCAGCCTGGTCGAGGGTGTCACTGGCCGCCAGCACGGCGCCGATGTGGGCGCGTTCCAGCTCATCCAGGCTTAGCGCCGCACCCACGCGGGGGGCATTGCCTGCCGGCTGCTCGCCCATGCCCAGGTGGCTGATCTCCACCCGCTCCTGCGGGCAGATGATGCTGGCCCGCTCTACCACGTTGCGCAGTTCGCGAATGTTGCCGGGCCAGCGGTAGTTGAGCAGCGCCGAGCGTGCTTCGTCGCTGAAGCCCCGGGCGGGGCGGGAGTATTCCTTGACGAAGCGGGCGAGGAAGCGGTCGGCCAAGGTCAGGATGTCCTCGCTGCGCTCGCGCAGGGGCGGCAAGTGCAAGGTGATGACGTTGAGACGGTACAGCAGGTCTTCGCGGAAGCGGCTTTCGCGCACCATTTCCTCAAGGTTGAGGTTGGTGGCGGCCAGGATGCGTACATCGGCGCGCCGGGTAACCGGGTCGCCGACACGCTCGTATTCCTTGTCCTGAATAAACCGCAGCAACTTTGGCTGCAATGTCAGTGGAAAATCGCCGATTTCGTCGAGAAACAGCGTACCACCGTCGGCCTGGCTGACCCGCCCCAGGGTACTTTCGCTGGCACCGGTGAAGGCGCCGCGGGTGTGACCGAACAGTTCGCTTTCCATCAGCTCGGCGTTCAGCGACGGGCAGTTGATGGTCACGCAGGCTTTGCGTGCGCGCTTGCTCCAGCCATGGATGGCCCGGGCCAGCTCGCCTTTACCGGTGCCAGACTCGCCCAGGATGAGGATGTTGGCGTCGGTGGTGGCGACCTGGCGAGCGGTTTCCAGCACCGCCATCATGGCCGGTGTGTGCGAGTCGAGGCCGTCTTTGGGCTTGCGCACTTCACCTTCCAGCGCCTCCAGGCGCGCGGAAAGCTGGCGTACTTCCAGCTGTTTGGCGGTCGCCAGGCGCAGCTGGTCGGGGCTGCATGGCTTGACCAGGTAGTCGGCGGCACCGGCCTGGATGGCGTCCACCGCCGTGTCGATCGCCGAATGCGCGGTGACAATCACCACGCGCATCCAGGGTGCCTGGATGCGCATTTGTGCGAGTACGTCGAGGCCGTTGTCTTCGCCCAGGCGTAAATCGAGGAAGCACAGGTCGAACACCTGGCGCTGCAACAGCGTTTCGGCTTGTGCAGCGCTGTTGGCGGTGGCCACGCTATAGCCTTCGTCTTCCAGGCAGTAGCGGAAGGTGCGCAGGATCGCGGACTCGTCATCCACCAGCAGAATGCGGCCTTGGTTGTCCTGGGCTGATTCCATTTCCTGCGCTCCTTAGGGATAGATCTTCATATAGTGTGGGAAAAATCGGGCAAGTTGCATGGTCAATTCTGAAGGATTCTGTCCTTTGCATGCTAGCCAATGGCCAAGTGATGCCTGCAGACCGCGATATTCCAATGATTTGCTTAGAGGCACGCGGTGGCACATTGGTTGCGACGATTTTCACCTTTTGCCCAAAAAGGAGGCACTGCCATGCCATTTTCCCTTCGTACAGCCGTGTTGGCAGCCACATTGTTGCCAGTATTCACCCCGGCAATCGCCGACCCTGTACAGGACGCGCGCCTTGAAGGTGCCCTGCAAACCGCCCTGTCACTGAACCGCATGCTCGACCCGTTCCGTATCAACGTCGAAGTGGACGGCAAGCAGGCACGCCTTTCTGGCGAGGTGGAGGACGAGGTAGAGCGGCAGCTGGCCGAGGATGTGGCCCTTGCCACACGGGGCATCGAACAAGTGGACAACCAGCTGCAGGTCAACGCCAAGCTGGTGGAGCGCCCGTTGGAGCTGCGTGCCTACGCCCAGCGGTTGGAGGACGCCACCCTGGCGGCGGTGATCCGTGCCCGGCTGTTGTGGAGCCGCACCACCGAAAAGGCGCCTATAGAAGTGCAAAGCAGTGACGGCGTGGTGACTTTGCGCGGCAGGGTCGACAGTGCCGAAGCCAAGGAGCTGGCGGGCGTAGTGGCGCGCACCACTGACGGTGTGCACCTGGTCAACAACCTCGTCAGCCTTGATACCGCCGCCATGGCCAAGGCCCGGGAAACCCCGGTGGGGGCGCCAAGCGGGCCGCAGCCGAGCGACAGCTGGATCATCGACAAGATCCAGAACAGCTACCGCTTCAGCCGCAACCTCGACGGCCTGAACCTGAAAGTGGCCAGCGAAGCGGGCATGGTGCGGCTGTCGGGCGAGGTGGTCAGCGCTGAGCAAAAAACCATCGCCGTGGAGATTGCCCGGCAGATCATTGGCGTGCGTGGGGTGGATGCCGACCTGCTCAAGGTGGCGACCAAGGTTGAAGGCTGATCGTGCAATTCGCACGACCGCAGAGGCGGCATCGTGCAGGATACGTCCCCGGCAATCGTATCAACTGAATGTAACTTATTGATTTATAAAGGCTTTATAAAAATAAAAAGTCTGGCATGCAGGCTGCAATTACCTGTTCAGGTTTGAACAAAAATTACAGCAGGAGAAGCCGGCATGAACCGCCAATCCGTCAACCGCTCGCAGAACGCCGCACTGCCCCTGCGCCAGATGCTGTCACTCGGCATGGCGCTGCTGCTGACCTTGGCCGCTGGCCTTTTCTATTACAGCTGGCAGACCGCACGCCTGGCTGAACAAGTGGCAGCGCAGACGGCATTGTTGACGCAGATTCAGGCAACCCGTGCCAGCACCCTGGTCAAGGCCGCCGACCCGCTGCCATCTGGCCAGGCGACTGCCTCACCGGCCACATTGGAAAATGTCGTACCGCAGGACCGCTGGGTCTTCTGACCTGTCGGCCGGATCGATTCTGAAAAAGAAAGGAGAACCACCATGCTGAGTTGGGCTATCACTTTCCTCATCATCGCCATTGTCGCTGCCGTACTGGGCTTCGGTGGTATCGCCGGCGCTGCGACGGGTATCGCGAAGATCCTGTTCATTGTCTTCCTGGTGCTGTTCGTAGCCTCCTTCTTCTTTGGACGTGGACGAGGTTGAAGATGGGCAGGATGCTTTCTACAGCCCTGGCTGCCGCCCTGTTACTGGGTGGCAGTGCGGCGGCGATGGCGGCCAATGACGGCCAGGTCCGGGTCGATCAGTTGCTCGGCTCGGACCCGGAGTACCGGGAAACCTGGCAGGACACGATCAAGGGCGAGGAACGCCTGCCCGATTGGGTGGTCAATCTGACCGGCAGTGCCCAGCAGCAGATGTCCGCCGTTACCGAAGACGGCGACAAGTACCTGGTCGGCCCGCTGTGCGAGTCGCAGGACAACTGCACCTACAAGCGGCTGATCGTTGCGTTCAGCTGGGATAAGGATGATGCCTACGGGATGCTCGTGGAGGTACCCGAAGGTTTGCCGAGCGACAAGTCGCCTACCCGCCATGCGCAGTACCGCTGGCTGGGCAAACCCGACGATGGCATGAAGGCGATGCTGCAGGAGCAGCTCAAGCGTGACCCGAACTGGTACTGAGCATTTGTTGCGGGTACGGATGAAAGGTCACCGACTGTCACGTAATAGAAGCTGAACCTTTCTATATTTCAGCCTTCTATGATGCGCCGCCCCGAGGAGGGGCAGCACATGACCAAGGGGCCGGGCCGTTCTGATTGTTGCAGGATCGGAGTGGCCTAGGGGTACAGGGAGTGCCTCCAGCACTGGGCCGGGTCAGGAAAGGCGTAATCGGAAGTATCAGGTCGGCGGTGTCATAGGGATACCTGAGCCGACCTGACTTCCGACGAGCCATGTAGGAATCGTCACTTCCCTTGCGCGATTCTTCTCCTGAGACACATTTTGTCTCGACCGTACATCAACTTTTTTTCGAGCTCGTCGGCGCTTCTTCAAGTGTCATTTACGCCATTCGGATTGTCGAACAAGCCATCTTCTGTGCCCTTTTCCTACCGTCAAATCTGCCTAAATATGGCGGTTTGGCCTTGTTCGGGATTCCGAACGTTATAAATCAAGCACTTGCGGGCGCCCTGTTTGCGTGCAAATCGGTATGCATAAACGGTATGGGGTATGCGTTTCCGGCATTAGATTTCCCACCTTGCCATCGCAATAGTTGCCGCCTTTTTCGCTGGCCAGAGTACCTTGTCGCTCGCCTGCGCTGTCCTTACATGAAGTCGCCGGATGGAATGATTTACGGCCCGTGACCTAGCCAATGGCTCTGTCACGGGCGTTTTCGTCCGGTGCCATGACCACTAGAACAAAGGGTAAAGACATGAAGAAGGCAAAACTGAGCCTCGCCTGGCAGATCGTCATCGGTCTGGTCCTGGGCGTTGCAATCGGCGCGCTGCTGAACCACTTCAGCGCGGAAAAGGCCTGGTGGATCAGCAACGTCCTCCAGCCCGCCGGTGACATCTTCATTCGCCTGATCAAGATGATCGTCGTCCCGATCGTGATTTCGTCGCTGATCGTGGGTATCGCCGGGGTTGGCGATGCGAAGAAACTGGGCAGCATCGGCCTGAAGACCATCATCTACTTCGAGGTGGTGACCACCATCGCCATCGTCGTGGGCCTGGTGCTGGCCAACCTGTTCCACCCGGGCGCCGGCATCGACATGAGCACCCTGGGTACCGTGGACATCTCCAAGTACCAGGCCACTGCGGCTGAGGTGCAGCATGAGCATGCGTTCATCGAAACCCTGCTGAATCTGATCCCGTCCAACATCTTCGCAGCGCTGATGCGTGGCGAAATGCTGCCGATCATTTTCTTCTCGGTGATGTTCGGCCTGGGCCTTTCGAGCTTGCAGGCAGAGCTGCGCGACCCTCTGGTACGTACCTTCCAGGCCGTATCGGAAACCATGTTCAAGGTCACCCACATGATCATGAACTACGCCCCGATCGGCGTATTCGCCCTGATCGCCGTGACCGTGGCCAACTTCGGCTTCAGCTCGCTGCTGCCGCTGGCCAAGCTGGTGCTGCTGGTGTACTTCGCCATCGCCTTCTTCGCCTTCATGGTGCTGGGCCTGGTTGCCCGCGTGTTCGGCTTCTCGGTGATCAAGATCATGCGCATCATGAAAGATGAGCTGATCCTGGCTTACTCCACCTCCAGCCCGAAACCGTGCTGCCGCGCGTGATCGAGAAGATGGAGAAGTACGGCGCACCGAAGTCGATCTGTTCGTTCGTGGTACCGACCGGCTACTCCTTCAACCTTGACGGTTCGACCCTGTACCAGAGCATCGCGGCCATCTTCATTGCCCAGCTGTACGGTATCGACCTGTCGTGGAGCCAGCAGCTGCTGCTGGTGCTGACCCTGATGGTCACCTCCAAAGGTATCGCTGGCGTACCGGGCGTATCGTTCGTGGTTCTGCTGGCTACCCTGGGCAGCGTGGGCATCCCGCTGGAAGGCCTGGCCTTCATCGCTGGTGTCGACCGCATCATGGACATGGCCCGTACCGCGCTGAACGTGGTTGGCAACGCCTTGGCCGCACTGGTCATCGCGCGCTGGGAAGGCATGTACGACGCGGCCAAGGGCGAGAAGTACTACGCCTCGCTGATGGCCGACAAGCAGGAAGCTGCAGTCGCTGGCGAAACTGCCAAGCGCTGAGCCTGACCGCTGTTTGACCAAGAGCCCCGACTTGTCGGGGCTTTTTGCGTTTGAACGCGCACACATACATCTGTAGGAGCAGCCTTGTGCTGCGAAGAGGCCGGTACATCCCGTAGAGATGCATGGCTTGTACTGGCCTCTTCGCAGCACAAGGCTGCTCCTACAGAGGACCGAGCAAGCTTCGGAATACGCTATCATTCGGGCATTTTTCAGGGGGTACACGCGGATGCTCAACGGCCTTTGGCTTGGCTTTTTCCTGGTGGCGGCGGTGTCCGCCCTGGCCCAATGGCTGGTAGGCGGCAACGCTGGCATCTTCGCGGCAATGGTCGAAAGCATTTTCGCCATGGCCAAGCTGTCGGTCGAGGTGATGGTGCTGCTGTTCGGCACCCTGACCCTGTGGCTGGGCTTTCTGAAGATCGCCGAGAAGGCCGGTATTGTCGAATGGCTGGCCAAGGTGCTGGGCCCGTTGTTTGCCCGCCTGATGCCAGAGGTGCCGCCCGGCCACCCCGCCCTGGGCCTGATTACCATGAACTTTGCCGCCAACGGCCTGGGCCTGGACAACGCCGCCACGCCGATTGGCTTGAAGGCCATGCGCGCACTGCAGGAACTGAACCCCAGCAGCACCACTGCGAGCAACGCGCAGATCCTGTTCCTGGTGCTCAACGCCTCGTCGCTGACGCTGCTGCCGGTGACCATCTTCATGTACCGGGCCCAGCAGGGCGCACCGGACCCGACCATGGTGTTCCTGCCCATCCTGCTGGCTACCAGCGTCTCGACCCTGGTCGGCCTGCTGTCGGTAGCAGTGATGCAGCGTTTACGCCTGTGGGACCCGGTGGTACTCGCCTACTTCATCCCCGGCGCGTTGCTGCTGGGCGGGTTCATGGCGTTTCTCGGCACCCTGTCGGCCGCAGCGCTGGCCAGCCTGTCGTCGATCCTGGGCAACCTCACGCTGTTTGGCGTAATCATGTTGTTCCTGGTCATTGGCGCCCTGAAGCGGGTGAAGGTGTATGAAGCCTTTGTCGAAGGCGCCAAGGAAGGTTTCGATGTGGCCAAGAACCTGTTGCCCTACCTGGTGGCAATGCTGGTGGCGGTAGGTGTGCTGCGCGCTTCTGGCGCCCTGGAACTGGCCCTGGACGGCATCCGCCATGCGGTGAACTGGATGGGCCTGGACACGCGCTTCGTAGAAGGCTTGCCCACTGCGCTGGTCAAACCGTTCTCTGGCAGCGCAGCACGGGCCATGCTGATCGAGACCATGCAGACCCAAGGCGTGGACAGTTTCCCGGCCCTGGTGGCGGCGACTATTCAAGGCAGTACTGAAACCACCTTCTACGTACTGGCCGTGTACTTTGGCGCCGTGGGCATCCAGCGCGTGCGCCACGCGGTCGGTTGCGCACTGCTGGCCGAATTCTCAGGTGTGGTCGCAGCGATCTTCGTCTGCTACTGGTTCTTCGCCTGAACCTTCAGTTGAGCCTGGTTGGCCTGGCCAATGGTCCAGCCCACCACCTGTCCCACCAGCTGGTCGCTGGCTTGGCCGAAGCCTGCGACCACCGCTGACACCTGCTTATCGGCCAGTGGCTGGCGGATTTCGAAGCGCTTGCTGGCCAGGATGCGCTGGGTGCGGCCTTGGACCAGGCGTGCGTCGTAGCGGATCACCACCTCCACCGCCCCGCTCGTGCGGTATTCACTCTGAAACGCCTGCAGCTCGCCAGCCAGCTCGTAGTCGGCCTGCAGGTTGCTGTCGTCAGCGCTCAGGCGCTGCACCTGGCCGTCACGCTGGAAACCATCGAGCAAGCGGTTGCGCAGCAGCACCGGGGCCGCATCGCTCCAGCGTGCCCCCTTGTAACTGCTGACCACATCACCTTGGGGGATGACGGCAATGCGCGGCCCGGCCAGCACCTCACTGGCCAGTGGCTTGTTCAGGCGCAATGACCAGTCCAGCGGCGCCGCCGTGCGGCTGGGCTGGTTTACCGGCAGACGGTAGAGGTCGACGGGTTCGGTCTTAGGCAGGATCGAGCAGGCACTGGCCAGGCTCAGCGCGGCCGCCAGGGCCAGCAGGCGCAACGACGGTTTCATGGCTGGAACTCCTTGTTGTTGTCGCGGCCGAGCAGGTAGCCGCTCGGGTCGGCCTCCAGTTGCCGGGAAATGCCTTTGAGCGCGTTGAGGGTTTCGCGCAGTTCGCGAATGGCCGGGGTGAGCTGGTTGAGGCCTTGGGCACCGTCGCCGATGGCCTCGCTGTTGTTCTTGAGCAGGTTGTTGATGGTTGCCGTACTTTCAGCCAACGACTGCATGGCCTGCTCGGCACTGCCGATCGCCTGTTTGCCTTCGCTGCCCAGCAGGCCATTGGCATTGCGCATCAGCGTCTGGGTTTCGGCCAGGGTGGCGCTGGCCTGCTTGCCCACCTGCACCAGCTGTTCTATAGCTTCGGCGATGCTGCCGTGCTGGCCGGCAAAGGCGCCGGTGGTCTTGTCGAGGTTGGCCAGGGTGTTGCTGAGGTGGCCGATGTTGTCCTCGGAGAACATCTGGTTGGCGTTGTGCAGCAGCAGGTTGATGTTGGTGACGAGGTCGCTGCTGTCGTTGAGCAGGCGCGAGATTGGCGACGGCGAGGCGATGATCACCGGCAGCTTGCCATCCTTGCCTTTCAGTTCCGGGCTTTGTGGGGTGCCGCCGCTGAGCTGGATGAACGAGTTACCTGTCACGCCGGCCAGGGTCAGCTTGGCCTGGGTATCTTCTTTTACCGGGGTGTCGCCGCTCAAGCGCACCCGGGCCAGTACCCGGCGGGGGTCTTTCGGGTCCAGGCGCAGGGTGGACACATCGCCCACCTTGATGCCGTTGTACTGCACCGGGCTGCCGCGCGACAGGCCAGAGACGGCTTCGTTGAACACCACCTCGTAATCCTTGAAGGCGTCATCGACACTGGACTTGGTCAGCCATAGGCCGAACAGCATGGCACCAGCCACCACCAGGACGGTGACCAGGCCGATAAGGACGTGATGGGCTCGGGTTTCCATTGTTCAGCGCTCCTGCCCGGCACGGGTGGCGGCCTGTTCGGCTGCGCGCCCGCGTGGGCCGTGAAAGTATTCTTGAATCCAGGCGTCGTTGGTCTGTTCGACCTCGGCCAACGGGCCGGCCACCAGGACCTTTTTCTGCGACAGCACCGCGATGCGATCGGTAATGGTGTACAGGGTGTCGAGGTCGTGGGTGATGAGGAACACCGACAGGCCCAGTGCATCGCGCAGGGTAAGGATCAACTGGTCGAACGCGGCGGCGCCGATCGGGTCCAGGCCGGCGGTGGGTTCGTCGAGGAACAGGATGTCCGGGTCCAGTGCCAGGGCTCTGGCCAGCGCGGCACGCTTGATCATGCCCCCCGACAGCGAGGATGGGTACTTGTCGGCGGCCGAGATGGGCAACCCGGCCAGGGCCAGCTTTACGCCGGCCAGGTGCTCGGCATCGGCGCGGGATAGCCCGGCATGCTCGATCAACGGCAAGGCCACGTTCTCGGTGACGGTCAGCGAAGAAAACAGCGCGCCCTTCTGGAGCAGCACGCCGAAGCGCCGTTCGACCAGTGAACGCTGTTCTTCGCGCAGGCCCGCGAGGTCCTGGCCGAACACCTTGATCAGCCCTTCATTGGGCCGGCGCAGGCCGATGATGCTGCGCAGCAGTACCGACTTGCCGCTGCCCGAACCACCGACCACGGCCAGGATTTCGCCGCGGTACAGGTCCAGGTCAAGGTTTTCATGCACAACCTGGCGGCCGAAGCGGTTGCAGATGCCGCGGGCTTCGATCACTTTTTCCCGATCATTCACCAACCCATCTCCATGAAGAACAGGGCGGCCACGGCGTCCAGCACGATGACCACGAAAATCGACTGCACCACCGCCGAGGTGGTGTGTGCGCCCACCGATTCGGCGCTGCCGCTGACCTTGAAGCCTTCGAGGCAGCCGATGGCGGCGATCAGGAACGCGAAGAACGGCGCCTTGGCCAGGCCCACCAAGAAGTGCTGTACGCCGATATCGCTTTGCAGCAGCGACAGAAACATGGCCGGTGAGATGTCCAGCGACAGGGCACAGACCACTGCGCCGCCGACGATGCCGCAGATCATCGCGATGAAGGTAAGCAGGGGCAGCGAAATCAGCAGCGCCAGTACCCGTGGCACCACCAGCAGTTCCATGGGGTTCAGGCCCAGGGTGCGGATGGCGTCAATTTCCTCATTGGCCTTCATCGAGCCGATTTGCGCGGTGAAGGCACTGGCCGTGCGGCCGGCCATGAGGATGGCGGTCAGCAGCACGGCAAACTCACGCAGGAAAGAGAACGCCACCAGGTCGACGGTGAAAATGGTCGCGCCGAACGCGGCCAGCACCGTGGCACCGAGAAACGCCACTACCGCGCCTACCAGGAAGGTCAGCAAGGCGACGATAGGCGCGGCGTCCAGCCCGGTCTGTTCGATATGTGCCACGACCGGAGTGAGGCGCCAGCGGTGCGGTTGCAGGGCGCGGCGCAGCAAGGTCTCGAGGATGACACCGACGAAACCGAGTAACTGCATGGAGTCTTGCCACAGTGTGCCGACGGCGCGGCCGATGCGCTCCAGCAGCATCAGCAGCACGTTGCGCTCGGGCTCCTTGACCGGGATGCAGTAGTCCTGGACCGAACAGTAGACGTTCTTGAGCAGGGCGCGGCTGGCTTCGGGCAGGTCTTGGGTACAGTGTGACAGGCGCTCGGCACCGAGCAGCTCGGCCAGCAGCGACGCCCCGGCAGTGTCCAGGCGGCCCAGCTGGCTGAGGTCGGCGATGGTGTCGGCCGTGTATTGCGCGCGCAACTGCTCGCTCTCGCGCTTGAGGCTGGCGTAATGCGCCAGGGTCCAGTCACCGGTTATGCGCAGGCGGGCCGGTTGGCTGCTGGCGTCCAGGGTGGCGCTGGGGGTGGTCATAGGCTCCATGCAATTGACTCGGCGCTAAGGCTTAGGGGCTGATCATAGCGCAGCGGGCATGGGCTGTTTGGTCATTATGTGCTGTCTGCGAGAACCTGGTGCCGCTTTGCGGCCCTTTCGCGGCACAAGGCCGCTCCTACAGGGGATCGCGGACCTTTGTAGGAGCGGCCTTGTGCCGCGAAAGGGGCGCAAAGCGCCCCCCCTTCAATTACTGCGCTGTTGCGTCGTCGACCACCTTGAAGCGCAGCACACCAATCACCTGGCCATCCTCGGTCAGCACCCTCACCTGCCACTTGCCCACCGGGTTTGGCGGGAAGTTCTGCTTGTGGGTCCAGGCCCGGTAGCCTTCCTTGCGCCCACCATGGATGTCCAGGGCAATGCGGTCGACTTCTTTACCGTCCTTCTGCCACACATGGTAGATCCGCTCATTCAGGCCGCGTGGTGCGTTGATGGCTGTGTAGGCGTACAGGCCGCTGCTGCGTATGCGGCTGGCGGCAATCTCGTCCAGCGACTCGCCTGGCTGGCGGTTCAGCACTTCGGTACTCACCGCTACTTCGGTCATCCACAGGGTGGCCGGCGGCACCCAGGAACGCAGCAGCCAGCCTCCGGCACCGACCGACAGGGTAACCAGCACCAGTGCCACGGCGCGGCGCCAGTTGTTGATCGGGAAGCTGCTGGCCAGGCTGGGGAACGACAGCGCCATGGCCGCGATCAGGGCCAGCTTGAAGCTTTGCGCGGTGGTCAGGTGCAGGATGATCGGCAGCGCGGTCAGCAGGGCGGCGAACAACGTCAGGGTATGCAGCGCCAGGAAAAGCCAACGCCGCGGTGCCAGCCATTTGTAGTACAGCGGGTCGATGATCGAAATCAGGCCCGCAGCACCGAGCAAGCCCGTAAACACCAGCTGGCCGCTGTTCCAGGTGGTGGTGATGAAGAAGAAAGGCAGCACGAAGAACAGCGTTTCCTGGTGGATCATCTGCGTCGCGTAGCGCAACAGCGGCTGCGGGATTTCGCGGTTGAAGGTGCGCGCAAACAGGCCGGTGAGGGTGTTTTCCAGCATCAGCCACACCCAGCTGACCAGCATGAGCACGGCCACCCAGCTGGCCAGGCCGGCTTGGCGGTCTACCAGGATGAAGCTGCCGATGCCGGAGAGGAAACCACCGAGCGCGATGATGCCGGGGTAGCGTTTGAGCAGTTCGATGATGCGCAGGACGATATGGGGGATTTGGGGCATTAGGGGCTACAACAGGAGAGAGTTGGGTGGCTGTGCCGGCCTCTTCGCGGGTTCACCCGCGAAGAGGCCGGTACTGGCAAAAGGATACCGCCGATTCACCGCTGCCGTGTAGCACCACTCGGCCGCTCAGGCCCCTGCCGCCGCCAGCGCAGCAACCCTGCCGCCAGGATCAGCCCCGCAAGCAAGGCGGCCAGCCCGTAAAGCTCGTCGTAGCCAAGCAACGGCTTCTCGATACGCAGGTAGCCCTCTTCCCTGAGCAGTTCTTTCAACGCCCCGTTGGCCTGCTCCAGGCTGACCTGGCGCAGTTTGCGCACCGGGTTGGCAAAACGCCCGTCGGTATAGTCGTTCAGCGCACCCCAGTAATAGTCGGCCAAGGCGCTGTTGCCCTGGGTGCTCCAGCTTTCCTTGGCGACGCTGGCGTCCTTGATGCGGGCGAAGGTGTCCGGGTCCAGGCCTTCCTTGCGCAGGTGGTCGAACAGGGCCTGCATGACCTTGACTGCCTTGTCGATGTCATCGCGCTCAAGGTCCGCATTGAGGCTGAGCAGGCCGGTATCACCGAAGCTTTCGCGTTGTACCGAGGGGCCGTAGGACAGCCCGTTACGCAGGCGCAACTGGTCGTACAGTGCCCAGTCCAGGTAACGCGACAGCAGGTCGAGGGTAGCCTGGTGGTCGTTGTCCAGCACTGGCTCGATGAACAGCCAATGCATTTTGACGCTGTCACCCAGCCAGCCGCGGGTCAGGTCGCGACGTTGCTCGGCCTGTTGGGTGATGCTTTCCAGGTTGCGGCGCTCTTCGGGCTCGGTGGCCGGAAGCTCGCCAAAGGTGCGTTCCAGATAGGCCGGCAGCAGGCGGTCGAGGCCGCCGACCATGATCAGCGTCATGTTGTTGGCCGCGTACCAGTGGTCACGCAAGGCTTGTACTTGCTCCAGGGTCATGTCGTCGAGGTTGGAACGCTCCGGGCATTTCAGGCCCAGTTCGGTGGCCAACTGGTCGCTGGCCGGGTGGCCGATATCCTGGCGGTCGAGCCAGCGCTGCAGGTGGCCATAGTGGCCGCCGTCTTCGCGCTCGATGATACGCTTGGCGGTTGCCAGGGCCTTGGCATCGAAGTGGGTATCGCGGATGACCGCCAGCAGCAGGTCGAGCACCTTGCGCTGGTTGCGCGCCGGGGCTTCGATGACAAAGGTGGTGTCGGCGCTGCTGGTATAGGCGTTCCACTCGCCGCCAAGCGCTTGCAGGCGCTCTTCCAGCCCGCCCTCGCCTGTTTCGTCGATGCCGCTGAACAACAGGTGCTCAAGCAGGTGCGGCAGCTCTTTCTGCTCGCAGTCGAAGTCGTCCAGGCCTACCCCGACCACCAGCCGGATCGCCACATGATCGCGCTCGTAGCCGTTTTTCAGGATGACCTGCAGGCCATTGGGCAGCAGGTAGCCTTCAACCCGTGAGCGGTCGAGGGCCAATGAGGGCAGGCTGCAAATCAGCAGGCAAACGAACATCAGGCAACGCATGGGCGAGCGAGGGTCCTCTGGTAGGCAAAATCAGGGCAGACGGGCTTCGTCCGGTACGCTGTCAAGCATCAGGCCGCCGGTGTCCGAGCCGCCCAGTACCACATAGGCACTGCTGCAGAACAAAGAGTTCAACCGCTTCATGTCGGCGATCAGCTCCAAGTGTAGCGAACTGGTCTCGATACTTTGCACCACCTTACGCTGCAAGCGGCTGACATGGGCGTGTGCCAGGCGCCGTTCCTGTGCGCGAAAACGGCGTTTTTCCCGCAGTAGCAGGCGGGCGCTTTCCGGGTCGGCACTGAGAAAAACCGACAGGCCCAGACGCAGGTTGGCCAGTAATTGCTCCTGCAGGCCGGTCAGTTCCTCCAGGCCTGTTTGGGAAAACTCCCGGCGCTGGCTGGTTTTCTGCTGCTGGACCTTGCGCAGCATGCGTTCGATCAGGTCGCAGGCCAGCTTGAGGTTGATCGCCAGTTCGATGATTTCGGCCCAGCGGCGATTGTCCTGCTCGCTGAGGTCTTCACGCGACATCTGCGCCAGGTACAGTTTGATTGCGCTGTACAGGGCTTCGGCGTCTTCGCCCAGGGCGCGAACCTGCTGCGGCAGGGCCGTCTGGGTGCCTCGCAGTGCGCCGAGCATGGCTTCGAGCAGGCTGTCGACGATATCGCCCAGGCGCAGGGTTTCGCGGCATGCGTTGGCCAAGGCCAGGCTGGGTGTTTCCAGTGCCGAGGCGTCAAGGTGGCGTGGGCGCACTTGCCCGTTGGCGGTTTCGCGCTCGGGCAGCAAGGTATTGCACAGCCGCCCCATGAGTTTGACCGTTGGCAGCATCAGCAGGCAGCGCAGCGTGTTGTAGAGCAGGTGGAAACCGATGACCAGATCTTGCGGGCTGAAGCTCAGCGAGTCCATCCACGCCACCAACGGGTGCAGCACCGGGATGATCAGCACTAGACCGAGCAGCTTGTACAGCAGGCTGCCCAAGGCCACCCGGCGCCCGGCAGTGTTCTGCATGCTGGTGCTGATGAAGGCCAGCAAGCCACTGCCGATGTTGGCGCCGACCACCAGGCCGATGGCCACCGGCAGGCTGATGACTTCGGCGCCGGCCAATGTCGCGGTGAGCAGCACGGCGGCCAGGCTGGAATAGGAAATCATGGCGAACATGGCGCCGACCAAGGCGTCGAGCATGATATCGCCGGTCAATGAAGCAAACAGCACTTTCACGCCTTGGGCATGGGTGATCGGCGCGGCTGCCTGCACGATCAGTTCCAGTGCCAGGATGATCAGGCCAAGCCCAATGCCCACCCGGCCCAGCTGGCCAGCCCGTGTCTGCTTGCGCGAAAGGAAGAAGATCACACCCAGGAAGATCAGCAGCGGTGACAGCCACGACAGGTCGAAGGTCAGTACCCGGGCCATCAGCGCGGTACCGACATCGGCACCCAGCATGATCGCCAGGGCCGGGGTCATGGCCATCAGGCCCTGGCCGACGAAGGACGTGACCAGCATGGCCGTGGCGTTACTGCTTTGCACCATGGCGGTGACCAGAATGCCGGCGATGAACGCCAGTGGGCGCTTGTTCATGTTCTGGCTGATGATGCGCCGCAGGTTCGAGCCGAATACCCGAAGGATGCCGGTACGCACGATATGGGTGCCCCAGACCAGCAGCGTCACGGCCGAAAGCAGGTTGAGCAGGGTCAGCATGGCAAAGGCCCCCTGGTGCACTGGCCCAGCGGGCCAAGAAAAGAAACGTGAGCGTTTGAAGAATTTTCAGTGCTCACTCAAAGCTTTAGTTGTTTTGCGCAGCTGTCGCCAGCTTCGCATGGCTGTCATTTGTTTGAAACCGATCAGACATGAAAAAAGGGCCCTGCGAAGGGCCCTTTCTGTTTTGCGCTTCCTGGGTTTATTGACCCGGAATGTCCTTGCGCAGTTTCACCGGGTCATGCTCTTTGCCTTCCTTGCGGGCCGAGGCGGTGCGCATGCGGATGTTGATGGCCTCCACCGCCAGCGAGAAGGCCATGGCGAAGTAGACGTAGCCCTTCGGCACGTGCACGTCGAATGCTTCGGCGATCAGCACGGTACCGACCACGATCAGGAACGACAGCGCGAGCATCTTCAGCGACGGGTGCTTGTCGATGAAATTGCTGATGGCGCCGGCGCACAGCATCATCACCAGCACGGCTACGACGATGGCGGCGATCATTACCGGCACGTGCGAAACCATGCCTACTGCGGTGATTACCGAGTCCAGCGAGAACACGATGTCGATGATGGCGATCTGGATGATGGTGTAGAAGAACTTGCCACCCGCGCCTTTGGGCTCATCCGGGTTTTCGTCTTCACCTTCCAGGCCGTGGTAGATCTCTTGCGAGCTTTTCCATAGCAGGAACAGGCCACCGAAGAACAGGATCAGGTCACGCCCGGAGATGCCTTGGCCGAATACCACGAACAAGTCGGCGGTAAGGCGCATGACCCAGGTAATCGACAACAGCAGCATGATACGGGTGACCATGGCCAGGGCCAGGCCGAAGATCCGGGTGCGCGGCTGCATGTGCTTGGGCATGCGGCTGACCAGGATCGAGATCATGATGATGTTGTCGATACCGAGGACGATCTCAAGCGCGGTAAGGGTAAAAAAGGCAACCCAGATTTCCGGGCTGGTCAGCCATTCCATGTATTTTCCTTCGAGCGGTAATGGCAACGCGCCCCGGTCAGGGCGCGTCGCGTAGGTGATACGTATGTATTAAAGACTACTGAACAGCGGGAAAATCCCCATCAGCAGTGCGGCGAGCATTATGCACAGGCATACCAGCACTGCCCACTTGAGCGTGAAGCGCTGATGATCGCCGAATTCGATACCAGCCAGGGCCACCAGCAGGTAGGTGGAAGGTACCAGCGGGCTGAGCAGGTGCACCGGTTGCCCGACGATCGACGCACGGGCCATTTCCACCGGGGTGATGCCGTAGTGGCTGGCGGCTTCGGCCAGCACGGGCAATACGCCGTAGTAGAAGGCATCGTTGGACATGAAGAAGGTGAACGGCATGCTCACGATTGCGGTAATGACAGCCAGGTATGGGCCCAGCGCTTCGGGGATGACAGCCAGCAGGCTCTTGGACATGGCATCGACCATGCCGGTACCCGACAGGATGCCGGTGAAGATGCCGGCGGCAAAGATCAACCCGGTCACGGCCAGCACGCTGCCGGCGTGGGCGGCGATGCGGTCCTTCTGCTGCTGCAGGCATGGGTAGTTGACGATCATGGCGATGCTGAAGGCGATCATGAACAGCACGGGCAGCGGCAGCACACCGGCGATCAGCGCGACCATCAGGGCGGCGGTCAGGGCACCGTTGAAGTACAGCAGCTTGGGGCGGCGTGCTTCCGGGAATTGCGAAACGGTGATTTCGCTGTGGTCGATGTCGTCGGTCGGCAGGTGCAGTTCGCCCAGGCGGGCACGTTCACGTTTGCCGTACATGTAGGCAATGGCCAGGATCGCCAGCACGCCGAACAGCATGGCCGGGATCATCGGCACGAAGATGTCTGACGGGTCGACGTGCAGGGCGCTTGCAGCGCGGGCAGTCGGGCCACCCCAGGGGGTCATGTTCATCACCCCGCCGGCGAGAATGATCAGGCCGGCCATGATCCGCGGGCTCATCCCCAGGCGGCTGTACATCGGCAGCATGGCGGCGCAGCAGATCATGTAGGTGGTGGCGCCGTCACCGTCGAGCGAGACCACCAAGGCCAGCACGGCAGTGCCGACAGAGACTTTCAGCGGGTCGCCCTTGACCAGTTTGAGGATCTTGCGCACGGCCGGGTCGAACAGGCCGGAGTCGATCATCAGGGCGAAGTAGAGGATGGCGAACATCAGCATGACGCCGGTAGGTGCGAGCTTGCTGATGCCTTCGAGCATCATGGGGCCGATCTTGGCGGAGAAACCGCCGAACAGGGCGAACAGGATCGGTACCAGGATCAGCGCGATCAAGGCCGACAGGCGCTTGGTCATGATCAGGTACATGAAGGTGATGACCATGGCAAAGCCGAGGAAGGTCAGCATGGCAATACTCCAGGCGTGGCGCGGCGAAAGGAAAGTCGATTCGGGCGGATCAGCGCGTCGGGCGCTGTGCAGGGAGCATGCGGAGGGGGACTACGAAAAGGCGGGCACAGGAATACATCAGAATCACCATTGTTGTTGTTGATTGGGCCGGGCGCGGTATTTACCGGGTGCCCTGGCTGACCGGTCTTGTGCCGGTAGTGGGGGCTATCCTATGAGGGCAAGCTTTCAGCCAGCTTTCGCTGAAGCAAAGGCGACGAGAGGTAGGTGATGCAGAATGTGACCGAAGGGGGCTGCCATTGCGGCGCGTTGCGTTACCGGTTGAAGGGTGAACTGACAGACATTGCCCACTGCCACTGCACGATCTGCCGTCGGGTAAGCGGCGGGCTGGTGGTGACCTGGCTCACCCTGCCCCGTTCGGGGTTTCAGTGGCTGGCGGGTGAGCCGAACTGCTATGTGGCACCGGCCAGTTGTAGCCGGTACTTCTGTGGGCACTGCGGGGCGCATGTGGCACTGGTGACCACGCACAGCCCGGAAACAGTCGATGTGACGGTGGCGACACTGGATCACCCAGAGCAGGTCAGGGCCAACAGGCATATCTGGGTGGGCAGCCGGTTGCCGTGGTTGCATCTGGATGAGGATCTGCCAGAAGAGGATGGCGAAAGCCTGTAAGGGATTGTGCTGGTGCAGCAGGCCCTATCGCCGGCAAGCCAGCGCCCACGGGTACCCCACCACCGTCAAGCCTGTGGTGATCCTGTGGGCGCTGGCTTGCCGGCGATAGGGCCGGTACAGCCATGCTTACAACTGCAGGCCGCCGGCAGCTTTGTGCAGCGTTCGCAGATGCTCGCCGATCTGCTTCACATTGGCCTCGACCGCGGCAATTTCCTTGGCCCGTGATGGTTCCAGCAGCGCTCTCACCTCTTTGTCCAGGCTGGTGCTCAAGCGCAACAGCTGTGCCTGGCGTTCGCTGCTCACCTGTTCGAGGTGCTTGCGCTCTTCGGGTTGCGGCAGCCCGTAGCCCTTGGCATCGAGCAGCTCTGCCGGGCGGCTGAGGAAACCGCTGTTGGCGAGCATCTGTTTGAGGGTTGCGTCAGCTTTGTTGATGCTGCCATCTTTCAGCGCCGCAGCATTCAGGTAGCGCTGCTTGACCTCGTCCTGGGCCAGCAGCAGTTGCCGGCGCAAGCTGGCCTGCTCCAGCAGCAGCAACGCAGCGCTGGTGCGCAGGTCGGCCTTGGCGAACCAGGGGCGGCGTTGTTCGGCATCCAGGGCCAGCCAGTCTTCAACCAGGGCCTGCTTGATCGGCAGCTGTTTTCTCAGTACCTCGAACATGGCCTGGTAGCGCTCACGATAGGAGTCGAAGCGGTAGCCCAGGCGCAATGCCTCGCGCGGGTTGTCGAGCACGCTGGTGTCGGCCAGCCCCTGCCCTTGAGCACGGCCAGCAGGCCGTTGGGCATGATGCTGTCGAGGTCGTTCAGGCGTGGGTTGGCCGTGCCACTGCGCAGCAGCTTCAGCGATTCCACCGCACAGTTGTTGGACAGGAACCAATAGTTGCCGTCATAGCTCCAGTGCATCTCGGCGGCCTGACGCACCAGGTTTTCGACTTCATCGCGGCTGAGCTTCAAGGGCACCGAGGCCAGGCTGCGCAGTTCGGTCTTGGTGTATTCATCGATCACCTGGCCCAGCGGCAACACGAACAATCGCGAGGGGTAGACACCGACCAGGCCGTCCCAGCTGGACAGCTGCACGTCGTTGACGAAGGCGCGGTATGACAGCACCAGGCTCTGGTCGAGGTCCAGGCGGCAGTCCGGCCCGCGCGGGCGGCCGGGCTTGCAGATCACCAGGCGCAACATGCTGTGGCCCCAGCGGCTGACCAGGTTCTGGTTGGCTTCGGCCAGCAGGTAGTCCACTTCATACACCCGCTCAGGGTCGATTTCACCCAGCGGCTGGCGGGCAAAGTCGCTGCCCGCGTTGATGAACGGCAGGCCTTTGGCGCAGGTGTCCTGTTGGGGTGCCCAGACGAAGTGCTCGCGCAGGTATTGGTTGAGCGCCGGGCGGCGGCAGCCGTAGCTCGGGTCGAGGAGGAAGTACTCCATGTTGACCGCGATGTACTCCTTGGGGCTGCTTAGCTCGTAACTGTCGGGGCTGCGCACGAACTGGCCATTTTGCTGCTCGCGCTCGCCGCGTCGGCCCACGTATTGCTGCCAGCCGGCAAGGTCGAGCAGGCGCGGGTCGTCGCTGAGTGTGAAGCGGCGCTCAGCCTGGCCGCGGCATTCTTCGGGCAGGCCAATCTTGCCCAGCGTGCCTTGCTGGCGCTTGCAGCGGGCAATCAGCGAATTTTCGGCCCTGGGCCACAGGCGGGCACGGTCGTAGATATGGGTGAGCTCGTGCAACACGGTGGCCAGCAGCTCTTCACGCACCGTGCCATGCGGGCGGTTGGTGCGCTCGGTGGCGGCGCTGCCATCGGTGAGGCCGGGCAGCAGGCGACGGTTGAGTTCGAGGGTGGACACCAGCGATGCCTGACCATAGGCGTCGGCCGGCATGGTGTCGCTCCAGCTGACCCGTACACGACGGTCCAGCTGCTGTTTGAAGCGCGGAGGTAGCTTGCCCATGGCCTCGTCCAGCAACGCCTGGGTGGCCTGGGTTTGTTGTGGGTCGAGGCCGGATGCCTGCAGCTGGAGCTGCAGGTCGGCCAATGCGGGTGTGCCGAGCAGCGTCAGGGCGCAGCCGAGCAGCCAGGCACGTATGCGGTTCACAGCGCGAGGATGGCTTCGGCCAGTACCTGGTCGCTGGCGCCGCGTGCTTCTGGCACGCGCTCGCGCAGGGTGCTGAAGGCGGCCTCAAGCTGGGCACCGCGAATGTCGCCATTGCTGGCGACGAAGCTGGCGGCGTCGTCGTGGGCTTCGCGTACCACTTTGGAGTCGCGAATCGAGGTGGTGGTGTCTGAAGTGAAGTCGATCGAGCGGCCAAAGGCACGCACGATGATGTTGCTGGTGGCCACCAGAGTATGTGCCTGTGCCAGGTCGGCCAGCAGCAGCATGCCGAGGGTAGCGGCAATCAGCGGTTTACGCATGGAGCATCTCCGAAAAATACAGGGAGTCAGATGTAGTTATTGGACGAGAATTGCCTGCGCCAGTTCCAGATCGCCGACAGCGTGCTGCGAACAATTGTGGCGTAATGATTCCAGCGCGGCTTCCAGCCGCACACCACGGATCTGACCGTCGCTGGCAACGAAGGCAGCAGCATCGTCGCGCGCCTGGCGGACCAGTTTGCGATCAAACGGTGCGGTGGTGACCTGGCTGGTGACATAGCCCGTGATGACCAGGCTTTGCGTGGTGGTATCCATGGCATGGGCACTGGCCATGCCTGCAACGGAGAACAGCAGCGGCAACAGATAACGCATGGGCTCTACAACGGCTGGGAACGTGGGCGGTAAAGGTGGGTGCGGCTGTGCTGGTGGTGACCAGCACAGCTGAACGGCTCAGCCTGGCTTAGAGCGCCAGGATGGCCTGGGCCAGTTGCGCGTCGCTGGCCTGCAGGGCCGGCATTTGCGAGCGGATGTGCAGGAAAGCGCTTTCCAGCTTGGCACCGCGGATGTCGCCTTGGCTGCCAACGAAGCTGGCGGCGTCGTCACGCGCGGCCTGCACGATCTTGTCGTCTTTGAACGAAGAGGAAATATCGGAAGTGGCATCGGTGGACGCGGCCACCGCGCCAACGACGGCGTCGGTGGTGACAACGAAGCTGGTGGCGCTAGCGGTGCCGGCCAGGCTCAACATCAGGGCGGCGCCAATCAGGTATTTACGGGACATGATGGTGGACTCCTGGACTTAGGGACGGGTGGTTCTGCTTATCGGACGCTCATGCAGCTCGTCGCGGTACGTTTAACAGCGGCTTTCAACAGACTGTTAAGCCAAGCGTATCACGCGCCGTTGTTTGTGGAGGTTAATGAACGGCACCCCAATAAACTGTGATGGTGTGTTTTTAATTTTATTAAAACTGTACCTGTTGGCGGTTGAGCGGCTCTAGCCCGCGGCTTGGCAATAAAAAACCCGTCGCAGTCACCTGCAACGGGTTTGGGAATTCGCGGTGCCGGCCGAAGCCGGTAAGCCGTTGCTTAGCGCCAGAAAGGCTTGCTCAGCTCTTCGTAACGCTGCGACTCGCTGATGCCTGCGTCGGCCAGCAGACGGCTGTCCAGGCGAGCCAGTTGACGGCGGCTGGCCATACGGCGCTGCCACAGCAGCAGGGTGGACAGTGCGCGCAGCGGCATCGAGGCGTTGGATTGCTGGGCGTTGCTTTCAAAAACCAGACCGGAACTGAGGGTACGTTCCATGATGCTTCATCCTTCCGCTTATGGCGGGATTAGGTAGTGATTTAACTGATGCCAATGATCCTCCTCTGTTGTCCATAACAGTAGATACAGTTCAGTTGAAAGACGATGGCTCAGTTAACTGTGTAACCCTACTGTTGCACTCGAAAATGGCGCAACTGTACTGGTCTGCACGGTATTGGTGCGTTTATGCGTGAGTGAGGATCTTACGAGGGAGGGATTGGCAAAAACAGCAGTACAGTAGAACAGTTTTTAACGCTGGCTGTGATGGTGTTGTGGAAGCGGGCTTGCCCGTGAGTCAGGCGACGCGGCGGATGGCACCGGCTGTGCCGGTGTTCGCGGCTAAAGCCGCGCCTACAGAGAGCGTGACCGAAACAGCACATGCTGTTCCGGTCACGAATTGATCAGCTAGCCAGCATGCGCCCGGTTTCTTCCAGGTTTTCGTGCCGGCTCAGCGCTTCACGCAGGATGTGCGGGGTGTGGCCGCCACGCTGGCAGGCGCGATCGAAGTAATCGTTCAGCGCAGCGCGGTAGTCTGGGTGCACACAGTTGTCGATGATCGCCCGTGCCCGCTCGCGCGGCGCCAGGCCACGCAGGTCGGCCAGGCCTTGCTCGGTGACCAGGATGTCCACGTCGTGCTCGGTGTGGTCCACATGGCTGACCATTGGCACCACGCTGGAAATCGCGCCGCCTTTGGCAATCGACTTGGTGACGAATACGGCCAGGTGGGCGTTGCGGGCGAAGTCACCCGAGCCGCCGATGCCGTTCATCATCCGGGTGCCGCACACGTGGGTGGAGTTGACGTTGCCATAGATATCGAACTCCAGTGCGGTGTTGATACCAATGATGCCTAAGCGACGTACCACTTCCGGGTGGTTGGAGATTTCTTGCGGGCGCAGCACCAGCTTGTCCTTGTACCGCTCCAGGTTGCCGAATACGTCGGCGTTGCGGCGGCTGGACAAGGTGATCGAGCTGCCCGAGGCGAAGCTCAGCTTGCCGGCGTCGATCAGGTCGAAGGTGGAGTCCTGCAGTACTTCGGAGTACATGGTCAGGTCTTCGAACGGCGACTCGATCAGGCCGCACATCACCGCGTTGGCGATGCTGCCGATACCGGCTTGCAGCGGGCCGAGCTTGTTGGTCATGCGGCCTGCTTCAACTTCATTCTTGAGGAAGTTGATCAGGTGGTCGGCAATGCCTTGGGTTTCGTCGTCCGGCGGCAGTACGGTGGACGGCGAGTCTGGCTGGTCGCTGATGACGATGCCGACAATTTTGGCCGGGTCGATCGGGATGGCGGTGCTGCCGATGCGGTCGTCGACCTTGACCAGCGGGATTGGCGTGCGGGTCGGGCGGTAGGTCGGGATATAAATGTCGTGCAGGCCTTCGAGGTTGGCGTTGTGCGAGAGGTTGATCTCGACAATCACCTGCTTGGCGAAGATCGCGAAGCTGGCCGAGTTACCTACCGACGTGGTTGGCACGATGTGGCCTTCCTCGGTAATGGCCACGGCTTCGATGACAGCGATGTCCGGCAGCTTCAGCTGCTGGTTGCGCAGTTGTTCGACGGTTTCTGACAGGTGCTGGTCGATGAACATCACCTGGCCGTCGTTGATGGCCTTGCGCAGGGTGCTGTCGACCTGGAACGGCATGCGGCGAGCGAGCACGCCGGCCTCGGTCAGTTGCTTGTCCAGGTCGTTGCCCAGGCTGGCGCCGGTCATCAGGCTGATTTTCAGTGGCGACTGCTTGGCACGTTCGGCCAGTGCATGCGGTACGGCCTTGGCTTCGCCGGCGCGGGTGAAACCGCTCATGCCGACGGTCATGCCGTCCTCGATCAGACCAGCGGCATCAGCCGCACTCATTACCTTGCTGTGCAGGGAGGACAAGCGGATACGATCACGGTACATGGATTGTTATCTCGGGCTACTGAAACTACTGCAGCGCAGTCTAGAGATTTCGCCCATTGCCGTCCCACGACCATGGTCGTATGAGAAGCCTTGAAGTAGAGCCGTTGATCCGGATCAATAAAAGGAAAGCCCCGGCAGAATCTGACCGGGGCTTCCTTTATATCGGTTGGTTTGCAGCGAAGGTTGTCACTCCACCGCTTTGACCATGTCCTCGATGACCTTCTTGGCGTCACCGAACACCATCATGGTCTTGTCCAGGTAGAACAGCTCGTTGTCCAGGCCGGCATAGCCGCTGGCCATGGAGCGTTTGTTGACGATGATGGTCTTGGCTTTGAACGCTTCGAGGATCGGCATGCCGGCGATTGGCGATTTGGGGTCGTTCTTCGCCGCCGGGTTGACCACGTCGTTGGCGCCCAGTACCAGCACCACGTCGGCCTGGCCGAACTCGGCGTTGATGTCGTCCATCTCGAACACTTGATCGTACGGCACCTCGGCCTCGGCCAGCAGCACGTTCATGTGCCCGGGCATACGGCCCGCCACCGGGTGGATGGCGTACTTCACGGTCACACCGTTGTGGGTCAGCTTCTCGGTCAGGCTCCTTCAGCGCGTGCTGGGCACGGGCCACCGCCAGGCCGTAGCCCGGGACGATGATCACACTGTCGGCGTTGCTGAGCAGGAAGGTGGCATCGTCGGCCGAACCGGACTTCACCGGGCGCTGCTCTTTCGAGCCTTGCGCCGCGCCGGCGTCGGTGTCGCCGCCAAAGCCGCCAAGGATGACGTTGAAGAACGACCGGTTCATCGCCTTGCACATGATGTACGAGAGGATGGCACCCGACGAACCCACAAGGGAGCCTGCGATGATCAGCATCGAGTTGTTCAGGGAGAAACCGATACCGGCCGCCGCCCAGCCCGAATAGCTGTTGAGCATCGACACCACCACCGGCATGTCGGCGCCGCCGATCGGGATGATGATCAGCACGCCCATGACGAAGGCCAGGGCCAGCATCAGGGTGAAGGCGCTGTAATGACCGGTGAAAGTGAACAGCAGGCCCAGGGCGATGGTGGTCAGGCCAAGGATCAGGTTCAGCTTGTGCTGGCCGGGGAACTGTACCGGTGCGCCCTGGAACAGGCGGAACTTGTACTTGCCCGAAAGCTTGCCGAAGGCGATCACGGAACCTGAGAAGGTAATGGCACCGATGGCCGCGCCCAGGAACAGCTCCAGGCGGTTACCGGTGGGGATCGGATCGCTGATTGCGGCAACGATACCCATCGACTGCGGCTCCAGCACGGCGGCGATGGCGATGAACACCGCAGCAAGGCCGATCATGCTGTGCATGAAGGCGACCAGTTCCGGCATCTTGGTCATCTCGACGCGCTTGGCCATGATCGAGCCGGCGGTGCCGCCGACCAGCAAGCCAACAATGACGTAGCCGATGCCGGCAGTAGCGAGTTCAGCCCCGAGCTTATAAATGAGGCCAACCGTGGTGAGCATGGCGATGCCCATGCCGATCATGCCGAACAGGTTGCCGCGCCGCGATGTGGTCGGGTGCGACAGGCCCTTGAGCGCCTGGATGAAGCATACCGAAGCGACCAGGTACAGAAGTGTTACCAGATTCATGCTCATGCTTACTTCTGCCCCTCGTTCTTGGCTTTCTTCTTGAACATCTCAAGCATGCGGCGGGTGACCAGGAAGCCACCGAACACATTGACCGCGGCCAGGGCCACGGCGAGGGTGCCCATCAGCTTGCCGGCCGGGGTCACGGTGAGGGCGGCGGCCAGCATGGCACCGACGATAACGATGGCAGAGATGGCGTTGGTCACGGCCATCAGCGGGGTGTGCAGTGCCGGGGTGACGTTCCACACCACGTGGTAGCCCACATAAATGGCCAGCACGAAGATGATCAGGTTGTAGATGCCATGGGAAATCAGCATGTCTTCCATTGTCGTGCTCCTTAGCCGTTCTTGCGGACAACTTGACCATCACGGCACATGAGGCAGGCCGCGACGATGTCGTCTTCGAGGTTGATGACCAGCGCGCCGTCCTTGTCGAACAGCAGCTTCATGAAGTCCAGCAGGTTGCGCGCATACAGCGCCGAGGCATCGGCACCCAGCTGAGCCGGCAGGTTGGTCGGGCCGACGATTGTCACGCCGTTCTCCTTTACCACCTGGTCGGCAACGGTGAGTGGGCAGTTACCACCCTGGGCAGCAGCGAGGTCGATGACCACCGAGCCAGGCTTCATCTGCGCGACGGTTTCGGCGCTGAGCAGGGTCGGCGCCTTGCGGCCTGGGATCAGTGCGGTGGTGATGACGATATCTGCCTGCCTGGCGCGCTCGTGCACGGCCTGGGCCTGGCGTTGCATCCAGCTGGCCGGCATGGGGCGGGCGTAACCGCCGACGCCTTCGGCGCACTCACGTTCCTCATCGGTTTCGTAAGGTACGTCGATGAACTTGGCACCCAGCGATTCGATTTGCTCCTTCACTGCCGGACGCACGTCGGATGCTTCGATCACCGCACCCAGGCGCTTGGCAGTGGCGATGGCCTGAAGGCCGGCAACGCCCGCCCCCAGGATCAGCACGCGCGCAGCCTTCACGGTACCGGCGGCGGTCATCAGCATGGGCATGAAGCGTGGGTAGTGATGGGCAGCCAGCAACACGGCCTTGTAACCGGCGATGTTGGCTTGTGACGACAGCACGTCCAGGCTCTGCGCCCGCGAGGTGCGTGGCGCGGCTTCCAGGGCGAAAGCGGTGATGCCGCGTTCGGCCATCTTGCCGATCAGTTCGTTGTTGAAGGGGTTGAGCATGCCCGCCAGGAGGCTGCCACTGTTGATCAGGGCCAGTTCCTGGTCGTTGGGCGCGACCACTTTGAGTACCAATTGTGCGCCGTAGGCATCGGCTGCGTTCCCAAGGGAAGCGCCCACGGCCTCATAGGCACTGTCCGGAATGCTGGCGTTGAGCCCTGCCCCCCGTTGGACGGTGACCTGATGGCCCTGGCCAATCAGTTTCTTGATGGTTTCCGGGGTCGCAGCGACCCTTGTCTCACCGGTCTGCGTCTCGAGAGGAACACCAATGTGCACGACTATTTCTCCTGCGGTGACCTTTGTCTTTGTAAGAGCCAGCACACTGCGGATGGTGCACTGGGGCGGCTGTGGAGCGCCGACCCGCCGAATCCCGGGCGGGCGAAGCATTTTGCAGACGAACCCGGGGGCCTTCAACCGGTTATGGAGCGAAACGAAGTTAAAACTACAAGTCACCCTGTGACCGCTTGTCGCAGCGGCATGGCTCCAGCCCGTCAAACATGGGCTATTGGCAGATTAGGAGAAAAAATCAAAAATATTTGGGGCAATTCGCTTACGGCACGGTGAGTGTCGCAAAATACGCCGCAAAGCCGCGTGGTTAGCAGGGTTAAAGGGTGTTTTCAGGCTGGCATAACAGTTTATGCATATGCGACAAATACATATATCTGTAGGTGTTTAAAATAATTGACTACAGGGTCAATTTGTCGCACCTGATTACGTTGTTGCGGTATAGATCCGGGCCTGGCTCACCAGCCAGTCGCGGAACGCGCGCAGTGAAGCCGACTCTACCTTGCGCTCCGGAATCATCAGATAGTAGGCCTTGTCGCTGATCAGGGCATGCCTGTTAGCGACTACCAGCCTACCCTCCCCCAACTCGCGCTGGATCAGGAACGGCGGAATCAGCGCGATCCCCATTTCATGTATGGCCGCCTGGGCGAGCATCGAGAATAGTTCATAACGCGGGCCTGTCATGTCGCGTTCCACATTCATTCCCAAGCTGCCGAACCACTGCCGCCAGGCATAGGGGCGCGTGCTTTGCTGCAGCAGTGGTAGTTGGGCGATGCGCTGCGCTTCAAGCATGCCCTGCCCGGCCAGCAATGCGGGGCTGCAGACGGGGACCGGGTTCTCCCCCATCAGCCGGTGCGACTGGGTGCCGGACCAGTCGGCGTCACCGAAATAGATCGCGGCATCGAAGGGGGTGTCGGCGAACAGGAATGGCCGGGTACGGTTGGTGAGGTTGACCGTGACCTCCGGGTGGCGTTGCTGAAAGTCCTTCAGGCGTGGAAGCAGCCATTGGGTGCCGAAAGTAGGCACCACGGCCAGTTCGATCACGCTGGCGCCCTGCTGCCCCATCACCGACAGGGTATCGCGCTCCACAGCGTCCAGTTGAGCTGCAACCTGGCGGCTGTAGGAAAGGCCGGCCTCGGTCAGCTTCACGCCGCGGCGTGAACGGCGAAACAGCTCCACATTGAGAAAGGCCTCGAGGCCGCCGATTTGCCGACAAACGGCGCCTTGGGTCAGGGCGAGTTCCTGGGCGGCCTTGGTAAAGCTCTCGTTGCGTGCCGCCGCCTCGAAGCAAACCAGGGCGGTGGTGCTGGGGATTTTGCGGCGCATGTACATCAACCTCACTCGTAAGGCTGTTTATATGGGGTTCTGCCGATTTACGAAGTGACAAATTATCACTAATTGGTGCGCAATCCTCGTTTGTCCCGGCGGCCGATCAGGCCTAGGCTCAAAGGCGCAAGAAACTGCCCCTATTTCGAGGATTTCGCTCATGGCCGGTAAAGCAAGCTTCAACTGGATCGACCCGCTGCTGCTGGATCAGCAGCTCACTGAAGAAGAGCGCATGGTGCGTGACAGCGCTTTTCAGTTCGCCCAGGACAAGCTGGCCCCGCGCGTGCTCGAGGCCTTCCGCCACGAACAGACCGACCCGGCGATCTTCCGCGAGATGGGTGAAATTGGCCTGCTGGGTGCCACCATTCCAGAGCAGTACGGCGGCAGCGGGTTGAACTACGTGTGCTATGGCCTGATCGCCCGTGAGGTCGAGCGTATCGATTCGGGTTATCGCTCGATGATGAGCGTGCAGTCGTCGCTGGTGATGGTGCCGATCAACGAATTCGGTACCGAAGCACAAAAGCAGAAGTACCTGCCCAAGCTGGCCAGTGGCGAGTGGATCGGTTGTTTTGGCCTGACCGAGCCTAACCATGGCTCCGACCCGGGCTCGATGATCACCCGTGCCAGGAAGGTCGACGGTGGCTACCGCCTGACCGGCAGCAAGATGTGGATCACCAACAGCCCGATCGCCGATGTGTTCGTGGTCTGGGCCAAGGACGATGCAGGCGATATCCGCGGCTTCGTTCTGGAAAAGGGCTGGCAGGGCCTTAGTGCCCCGGCAATCCACGGCAAGGTCGGCCTGCGCGCCTCGATTACAGGCGAAGTCGTCATGGACAATGTGTTTGTGCCAGAAGAGAACATCTTCCCGGATGTACGTGGCCTCAAGGGCCCGTTCACCTGCCTCAACTCAGCCCGCTATGGCATCTCGTGGGGCGCGCTGGGCGCCGCCGAAGCCTGCTGGCACACCGCGCGTCAGTACACCCTGGACCGTCAGCAGTTCGGCCGCCCTCTGGCTGCCAACCAGTTGATCCAGAAGAAGCTTGCCGACATGCAGACCGAAATCACCCTGGCCCTGCAGGGTTGCCTGCGTTTGGGGCGTATGAAGGATGAAGGTACCGCTGCAGTGGAAATTACCTCGATCATGAAACGCAACTCCTGCGGCAAGGCGTTGGATATTGCCCGCATGGCGCGCGACATGTTGGGTGGCAACGGCATCTCTGATGAGTTTGGTGTGGCCCGTCATCTGGTAAACCTGGAGGTGGTCAACACCTATGAAGGGACTCACGATGTGCATGCGCTGATCCTGGGGCGTGCGCAGACCGGTATCCAGGCCTTCTATTAATAAGGAGCCAGCCCATGGGCGCGCTATCACATCTGCGGGTGCTGGACCTTTCGCGCGTGTTGGCCGGCCCATGGTCTGGCCAGATACTCGCTGACCTGGGGGCTGACGTGATCAAGGTCGAGCGCCCGGGCAGTGGTGACGATACCCGCGCGTGGGGGCCGCCCTTCCTCAAGGATGCCGAGGGTAAGAACACCAGTGAGGCGGCTTACTACCTGTCGGCCAACCGTAACAAGCGGTCGGTGACCATCGACTTCACTCAGCCTGAAGGGCAGCGCCTGGTGCGTGAGTTGGCGGCGAAGTCCGATATTGTCATCGAGAACTTCAAGGTGGGCGGTTTGGCTGCTTATGGGCTGAACTACCAGAGCCTGAAGGCGATCAATCCGCAGCTTATCTATTGCTCCATTACGGGTTTCGGTCAGACCGGGCCGTATGCCAAGCGTGCTGGATATGACTTCATGATCCAGGGGCTTGGCGGGCTGATGAGCCTGACCGGCCGCCCGGAGGGTGAGGAAGGCGCCGGGCCGGTCAAGGTGGGTGTGGCACTTACCGACATCCTTACCGGGCTGTACTCCACGGTGGCCATGCTTGCCGCCCTTGCCCATCGCGAGCAGACCGGTGTGGGCCAGCATGTCGATATGGCGTTGCTTGATGTGCAGGTAGCTTGCTTGGCGAACCAGGCCATGAATTACCTGACCACGGGCAACCCGCCTCGGCGCCTGGGCAATGCGCATCCTAATATCGTGCCTTACCAGGACTTCCCGACAGCGGATGGCGACTTCATTCTAACCGTGGGCAACGACAGCCAGTTCCGCAAGTTCGCAGAAGTGGCCGGGCAGCCCCAATGGGCGGACGATCCACGCTTCCGTACTAATAAGCAGCGGGTGGCCAACCGGGCCGAACTGATTCCACTGATTCGCCAGGCAACGGTGTTCAAGACAACAGCGCAATGGGTTAGCCAGTTGGAGGCTGCGGGGGTGCCGTGCGGGCCTATCAATGACATGGCGCAGATGTTCCAGGACCCTCAGGTGCTGGCGCGTGGGTTGGCGGTGAGCATTCCGCATCCGTTGGCGGGCAGCGTGCCGCAGGTGGCCAGCCCTATACGGTTGTCGGAGACACCGGTGGAGTATCGGCGGGCGCCGCCGCTGCTAGGTGAGCACACCGAGTCGGTACTGGGGGAAGTGTTGGGGCTGGAAGCAGGTGAGGTGCAGCGATTGCGCGATGCCGGCGTGCTCTAAAGACGTCTGGTGCTATT
>OX352322.1:467500-572500 GCA_947090765.1 Pseudomonas sp. MM223
GTGAACAGGCCGTCCTGGATACCTTCGGGGATTTCGTTGCCCTGGGCATCGAGGATCGCCGGGTTGGTCATCAGGTGGCCAACGTTACGCACGAACAGCAGCGAACGGCCATGCAGGGTCACGCTGCCGCCGTTGGGCGCGGCGTATTCGCGGTCCGGGTTCATGGTGCGGGTGAAGGTTTTGCCACCCTTGCTCACGGTTTCGGCCAGGTCGCCTTTCATCAGGCCCAGCCAGTTGCGGTAGACGACTACCTTGTCGTCGGCGTCGACGGCGGCAACCGAGTCTTCGCAGTCCATGATGGTGGTCAGCGCCGACTCCATCAGGATGTCTTTCACGCTGGCGGCGTCAGTGCTGCCAACCGGGGTGCTGGCGTCGACCTGGATTTCGAAGTGCAGGCCGTTGTGCTTGAGCAGCACGGCGGTCGGTGCCGCGGCGTCACCGTGGAAGCCGATGAGCTGGGCGTCGTCACGCAGGCCGCTGTTGCTGCCGCCTTTGAGGGCAACAACCAGCTTGCCGCCTTCGATGCGGTAGCCGGTGGAGTCGACGTGCGAGCCGGCAGCCAGTGGCGCGGCCTCGTCGAGGAAGGCGCGGGCGAAGGCAATGACCTTGTCGCCACGGACCTTGTTGTAACCTTGGCCTTTTTCGGCGCCGCCTTCATCGCTGATGGCGTCGGTGCCGTACAGGGCGTCATACAGCGAACCCCAGCGAGCGTTGGCGGCGTTCAGGGCAAAACGGGCGTTCATCACCGGAACAACCAGCTGCGGGCCGGCCATATGGGCGATTTCTTCGTCCACGTTCTGGGTGGTGGCCTGGAAATCGTCGGCTTGTGGCAGCAGGTAGCCGATTTCCTGGAGGAATGCTTTGTAGGCTACGGCGTCGTGTGCCTGGCCTTTGCGTGCCTGGTGCCAGGCGTCGATCTTGGCTTGCAGCTCGTCGCGCTTGGCGAGCAGGGCTTTGTTCTTTGGAGCGAGGTCATTGATGATCTTCTCTGCACCCGCCCAGAACTGCTCGGCGACGATGCCGGTCCCGGGGATGGCTTCGTTGTTCACGAAGTCGTACAGGACCTTGGCGACCTGAAGGCCACCGACTTGAACGTATCCAGTCATTGCTTGCCTCACTCTGCTCAGCTATTTCGCTCTTCTGTATTAAGCCTGTAGCGCTTCTCTAAACACGGCACCAGTGCGTGCCCCCGGGTTGTGCCGGGCGCGGCTGGGTGCGGCCTGCCAGACAGGCTGGCGGGCAGTGTGCGTATTTTCACAGGCGCCTTGGCAGACATCCAAACGACGTTTTGTAGTCCGCGCCACGGGATACTACATGAAGCAGTAGGCGGGGCAAAATCAGACTAAAAGCGCCGTTATGCGACCCGTTGGTCGCGTATGGTCACGCTGGGAGTGGGTATGTTCGCAAAAAACAGGTGGATTGTTCCAGATAAATCTTGAAACAGTACACGATTCGTTGTGCTGACCGCCCTGCGGCAGGTTGCCGCGCCTTGCCTATACTGAGCGGATCCCCTGATTTTCTGCCGCCCGGCGCGGTCCGACACGAGGAAGGGCTTGTGGATCATCTTGTACTGACTGTTATTGCCCCTGACAAGGCCGGCCAGGTCGAACGCATTGCCCAGTGCATCGCCGACCACAGTGGCAACTGGCTGGAAAGCCGCATGTCGCGTATGGCCGGGCAGTTTGCCGGCATCTTGCGGGTGGCGGTGCCAGCTGAGAATTACGCTGAGCTGGTAGCATCGTTGCAGGGGCTGGCCCGGTATGACATTCGCGTGCTGATTGCCGAAAGCGGCATCGAGCCATCGTGTACCTGGAAGCCGATTGCCATGGAACTGGTGGGTAATGACCGGCCGGGGATCGTGCGGGACATTACCCGGTTGCTGGCGGATCTGGGGGTGAACCTTGAGCGGTTTACCACTGAGGTGCGGCCGGCACCGATGAGCAGTGAGCCGCTGTTTCATGCGGATGCATTGCTGGCGCTGCCGTTGACCCTTTCGCTGGATGACTTGCAGCAGAAGCTGGAGAGCCTGGCGGATGACTTGATGGTGGAGTTGCAGTTGCGGGCGGAGGATTGAGCCGGGATTGTCGGGGGCCGCTTTGCGGCCCATTCGCAGCACAAGGCTGCCCCTACAGGGGAATGCATACCACCTGTAGGAGCAGCCTTGTGCTGCGAATGGGCTGCAAAGCAGCCCCCTGCGGTTATCCCGATATCACGGGGAAGGCCTTGTGGATAACCTGGGGGTGTACCTCTCCAGCCCAGATGCCACGTGCCTTGCAGGCTTTTGATCAAAAAACACCCAAGAATCAGCAGCTTGTGCACAAAGCACGGGGACGAGGGTGTGGATAACCTTTGGAGATGTCTCTGCAGGCCACGAGCCACATGGCCTGTAGAGTTTTGATCATTTATTGATCAGCTGCGCTTGCGCAAATTCATCCATGCATCGACGCTGTAAATCGCCAAACCCGCCCAGATGAACATGAACGCCACCAAGGTGCTCGACGACAAATGCTCATCGAACAGCAGTACGGCCTGCAACAACACCAGGGTAGGTGCGAGGTATTGCAGGAAGCCCAGCGTGGTGTACGGCAGGTGCCGGGCCGCCGCGTTGAAGCACACCAGCGGTACCAGCGTCACCGGCCCGGCCGCCATCAGCCACAGTGCTTCGCTGCTGGTGTAGAACGCCCCTTGGGCACTCATTGCCGCCGGGTGCAGCAGCATCCAGCCAAGGGCCAGCGGCACCAGCATCCAGGTTTCCACCACCAGGCCCGGCAATGCTGCCACCGGCGCCTGTTTGCGAATCAGCCCGTAGAAGCCGAAGCTCAGCGCCAGCACCAACGACACCCAAGGCAGGCTGCCCACTTGCCACACCTGCTGGGCCACACCTACAGCGGCCATGCCCACCGCCAGCCATTGTAGGCGCCGCAGGCGCTCGCCAAGAATCAGCATGCCCAGCAGCACATTGATCAGCGGGTTGATGTAGTAACCCAGGCTGGCTTCGAGCATACGGCCGTTGTTCACCGACCACACGTAAGTCAGCCAGTTACCGGCAATCAGTGCCCCGCTCAGTGCAAGGATGCCCAGCCGGCGTGGGTTGTCGCGCAGTTCGCGCCACCAGCCGGGGTGTTTCCACACCAGAAGCAGCAGCGAACCGAACAGCGCCGACCAGAGCACCCGGTGGACAATGATCTCCACCGCCGGGACGTTCTGGATTGCCTTGAAGTAAAGGGGGAACAGGCCCCAGATGATGTAGGCGCTCAGGCCCAATATGTACCCGCGACGCGGGTTTGCGGCGTGCATGCAGAATCCTTGCTTAGGTTGCTAAATAAAGCGACGCCTATTGTAGACAGAGGCAGGCATGCTTCTAGAACAATTTCAGCGGTGGTTCATCCAGCGCGGCCATCTGTTCGCGCAGGGCGAGAATCTGGTCGCCCCAGTAGCGGGGTTGGCCGAACCAGGGGAAGCTGGGCGGGAACGCCGGGTCGTCCCAGCGCCTTGCGAGCCACGCGCTGTAGTGCAACTGGCGCAGGGCGCGCAGCGGCTCGATCAGGGCCAGCTCGCGCGGGTCGAAATCGTGGAACTCGTTGTAGCCGTCGATGAGTTCGGCCAGTTGCCCCAGGCGCTCTTCGCGGCTGCCGGCCAGCATCATCCACAGGTCTTGCACCGCCGGGCCCATGCGGCAATCGTCGAGGTCGACCACGTGGTACACCTCGTCACGGTGCATCAGGTTGCCGGGGTGCAGGTCGCCGTGCAGGCGGATGAGCTGGTGCGGTGTGCGGGCGTAGATGTCCTCGACACGTTTTAGCAGGTCGCGGGCCACGGACTCGAAAGCCGGCAACAGTTCGCGAGGGACAAAGCCACCTTCCAGCAGGGTGTTCAGCGAGGCGTGGCCGAAGTTGTCCACAGCGAGGGCTTCGCGGTGCTCGAATGGCCTGCTGGCGCCTACGGCATGCAGGCGGCCGAGCAATTGGCCCAGGCGATACAACTGGTCGAGGTTGCCCGGCTCGGGGGCGTGGCCGCCGCGGCGGGGGAACAAGGTGAAACGGAAGCCCTTGTGTTCGAACAGGGTGCGGCCAGCGTGCTGCATCGGCGCAACCACCGGCACTTCGCAGTCGGCGAGTTCGGCAGTGAAGGCATGTTCTTCGAGGATGGCCGCATCGCTCCAGCGGCCAGGGCGGTAGAACTTCGCGATCAGCGGCTGCGCGTCTTCGATGCCCACCTGATAGACGCGGTTCTCGTAGCTGTTCAGTGCCAGCACCCGGGCATCGCTGAGAAAGCCGATGCTTTCCACGGCGTCCAGGACCAGGTCGGGGGTGAGGGTATCGAAGGGGTGGGACATGGTGACTCCGGAGGGTAGGCAGCGTGGGGCCATGGTACAGCGTTATACCTGTGCCGGCCTCTTCGCGGGCTTGCCCGCGAACCGCGTAAAGCGCGGCCAGGCTTATGCAGGAACCCCAATCAACACATAAGAGGGATGAAACTGCACCCGCACCGCACTGCCAGGCGCCACCGGCTGCCCAGCCAACCAATCCGCCTCGGCAATGGCACACAACGTCTGCCCATTGCCCAACGCCAGCCGGACCTCACTGGGCCCGTCATCCTCTGCCAGCACCTCTTCCACCGTTGCACTCAAGCAGTTGCTGCCCGCTTCGGCTGCTTCCCCCTGCGCCAGCAACCGCACCCACCCGGCCTTGAGCAGCGCCACCACCATGGTGCCCAGCGTCAACTCCAGCCGCGCGGTACTGTCGTGGGTGATCAGCGCATCAATTTCCAGCCCCCCGCCCAATGCCAGGCTGATGCGGTCATACCGTCCCTCGCGGCGCAGGCCGCTGACCTGGCCCTGCAGCTGGTTGCGCGCACTGGTGCGCAGCATCAGGCGACCGAGCAGGTCGAGGTCGCTGGATTCTTCGGCGGCTTCAAGCATTTGCGTCTGCAGTGCCTGCAGCCTTTGATACAGCCGCAGCACCCGCTCGCCTTCAGCCGACAAGCGCGCACCACCACCGCCACGGCCACCAGTGCTGCGCTCGACCAAGGGCTGGCTGGCCAGGTTGTTGAGCTCGTCGATGGCATCCCAGGCAGCCTTGTAGCTGATGCCTGCGGCTTTGGCCGCTCGGGTGATCGAGCCTTGCTCGGCGATGTGCTGCAACAGCGCAATGCGCTGGGGGCGGCGGGCGATGTGCTGGGTAAGCAGGGTGGGTAGGGGCATGGATAGTCGGTCGTAGTGGTGCCTGAAGGTGAACAGTGTGGGCGATCCGCGCTTGCTTATACATACCCCGGCTTGGGCGTACGCGCCAGGCAGTACACATCCACCCGCCGCGCGCCGGCCTTGCGCAGTACCTCGGCGATGGCCTGCGCGGTCGCACCGGTGGTCAACACATCATCGACAATGGCGACATGCTTGCCCGTCAGTGCACCCATGACCGAAAACGCTTGTCGCAAATTGCGCTGCCTGGCCCGGGCATCCAGCTGTTGCTGCGCAGGCGTTTCGCGCGTGCGCAGCAACAATCGCTCATCGCAAGGCAGCCCAAGTTGCGCCGACAGCCACCGCCCAAGCATCCCGGCCTGGTTGAACCCGCGCTCGCGCAGTCGACGCTTGGCCAAGGGTACAGGCAACAGCAGGTCGGGGCGGGGCAACCCTTCGGCAAAGCGATGCAGCAGCCCATACCCCAGCAATTCAGCCATCAAACGCCCCAAAGGCCACTGCCGGTTGTGCTTGAAGCGGCTGACCAGCGTGTCTACCGGAAAGCCGAATTGCCATGGCGCAATTACTTGCTCGAACGGCGGCAGGTGCCGACAACACTGGGCGCAGGTCAGGCCAGCCATCGGTAGCGGCAAGGCGCAGCGCAGGCATTGATCGCCCAGCCAGGGTAGTTCCTGCTCGCAGGCTGTGCACAATGGGTAGGCCTGCTCGGCAGGTGCGTCACACAATAAACACATCTGATTAATAAGTGAGCACTTGTAAACCAGTCTTTTCCAATGCGGTTGACAGTCCATGGGCCTTCCGTAACTATGCGAGCTATCCGTGATGCGCTTGTGGGCTTTCCTGTCCCGGCGCCAGCTTCAGCCTAAACAAGGAAACGCCGATGAGCGCGAGCACAACTGCAACAACACGTCACGACTGGTCCCTGGCCGAGGTCAAGGCGCTGTTCCAGCAACCGTTCAATGACTTGCTGTTTCAGGCGCAAACCGTGCACCGCGCGCATTTCGACCCTAACCGGGTGCAGGTTTCGACCTTGCTGTCGATCAAGACCGGCGCCTGCCCGGAAGATTGCAAATATTGTCCACAGTCCGGCCACTACAACACCGGGCTGGAAAAACAGAAGCTGATGGAAGTGCAAAAGGTGCTGGAAGAGGCCGCCCGCGCCAAAGCCATCGGCTCTACCCGCTTCTGCATGGGCGCGGCGTGGAAGCACCCGTCGGCCAAAGACATGCCCTACGTGCTGGAAATGGTCAAAGGCGTGAAGGCCATGGGCCTGGAAACCTGCATGACCCTCGGCAAGCTCGACGAGGAGCAGACCAAGGCCCTGGCCCAGGCCGGCCTGGACTACTACAACCACAACCTCGACACCTCGCCAGAGTTCTACGGCAGCATCATCACCACCCGTACCTACAGCGAGCGCCTGCAAACCCTGGCCTATGTGCGTGACGCCGGGATGAAGATCTGCTCCGGCGGCATCCTGGGCATGGGTGAGTCGCTGGACGACCGCGCCGGCCTGCTGATCCAGCTGGCCAACCTGCCTGAGCACCCGGAGTCGGTGCCGATCAACATGCTGGTCAAGGTTGCCGGCACGCCGCTGGCCGAGGAAGAGGACGTCGACCCGTTCGACTTCATCCGCATGCTGGCGGTGGCCCGCCTGCTGATGCCCAAGTCGCACGTGCGCCTGTCCGCTGGCCGCGAGCAAATGAACGAGCAGATGCAGGCCCTGGCCTTCATGGCGGGCGCCAACTCGATTTTCTACGGCGAAAAACTGCTGACCACCGCCAACCCGCAGGCCGACAAGGACATGCAATTGTTCGCACGCTTGGGCATCAAGCCCGAAGCGCGTGAAGAGCACGCCGACGAAGTGCACCAGGCGGCCATCGAGCAGGCGCTGGTCGAACAGCGCAGCAGCGAGATGTTCTACAACGCTGCATCGGCCTGACATGGCCTTTGACCTGGCGGCGCGCCTGGCCGAACGGCGTGCCGCAGACCTGTATCGGCAGCGCCCACTGCTGGAAAGCCCGCAAGGGCCGGAAGTGGTGGTCGATGGGCAGCGGCTGCTGGCCTTCTGCAGCAATGACTACCTGGGCCTGGCCAACCACCCAGAGGTGATCGCCGCCTGGCAAGCCGGCGCCGAGCGCTGGGGTGTCGGTGGCGGTGCCTCGCACCTGGTGGTCGGCCACAGCACGCCGCACCACCAGGTTGAGGAAGCGCTGGCCGAACTGACCGGGCGCCCGCGTGCGTTGCTCTTCTCCACGGGCTACATGGCCAACTTGGGGGCGATCACTGCGTTGGTAGGGCAGGGCGACACTGTGCTGCAAGACCGCCTGAACCATGCCTCGCTGCTGGATGGCGGGCTGCTCAGCGGTGCCCGCTTCAACCGTTACCTGCACAATGACCCGGCCAGCCTAGCCAATCGTTTGGAGAAGGCCGTCGGCAATACCCTGGTGGTGACCGATGGCGTGTTCAGCATGGACGGCGACCTGGCCGACCTGCCGGCGCTGGCCGATGTCGCCCGCGCCCGTGGTGCCTGGTTGATGGTCGATGACGCCCATGGCCTGGGCACCCTCGGTGCACAGGGCGGCGGTATCGTCGAGCATTTCGGCCTGGGCGTGGAGGACGTACCGGTGCTGATCGGCACGCTGGGCAAGGCGTGCGGTACCGCGGGCGCCTTTGTTGCAGGCAGCGAAGAGCTGATCGAGACGCTGGTGCAGTTCGCCCGCCCCTACATCTACACCACCAGCCAGCCACCGGCGCTGGCCTGCGCCACGTTGAAGAGCCTTGAGCTGCTGCGCCGCGAAACCTGGCGTCGTGAACACCTGGCCGCGTTGATTGGCCAGTTCCGCGAAGGCGCCCAGCAGATCGGCCTGGCGTTGATGGACAGCCCGACGCCGATCCAGCCCATCGTGATCGGCGACAGCGCACAGGCCTTGCGCCTGTCACGTATGTTGCGCGAGCGCGGCTTGCTGGTAACGGCCATCCGCCCACCCACCGTACCGGCGGGCAGCGCACGTCTGCGGGTAACCCTGAGCGCCGCGCACAGCGAGGCGCAGGTACAGCTATTGTTGAATGCATTGGCCGAGTGTTATCCACAGTTGGAGAACGCCGATGCGTAATCGCCTTGTACTGCTGCCCGGCTGGGGCCTGGGCACTGCTTCACTGGAGCCGCTGGCAGCCAGCCTGCGTGCCCAGGATGCCCGCCTGCAGGTGGAGCGATGCCCTTGCCGGAATTGCCTCACAGCGATGTAGGGGGCTGGCTTGACCACCTCGACCGCAAGCTGCCGGCGGATGTCTGGCTGGGGGGCTGGTCGTTAGGCGGCATGCTCGCCAGCGCCCTCGCGCACAAGCGTGGCGACCACTGCTGCGGCCTGCTGACCCTGGCCAGCAACCCCAGTTTCGTGGTTCGGCCAGGCTGGCCCCACGGCATGCCCGAAGACACCTTCGGCACCTTCCTTGACGGCTGCCGCAGCCATACCCAGGTCACCCTCAAGCGCTTCCGTACCTTGTGCAGTGATGGCGCCCAGCAGCCACGCACGTTGTTGCGCCAACTGGGTGTCGGCGTGCCGGACACCGACCCGCTGTACCTGGCCACCGGTCTTGAGGTGCTGGCCAAGCTGGACACCCGCGAGGCCCTGCAGGCATATGCCGGCCCGCAATTGCACTTGTTCGCCGGCAGCGATGCGCTGGTGCCGGCAGAGGCAGCAAAGGCGTTGAGCGAGCTGCTGCCCGATGTGGAGGTTGGGCTGGTCGAAGACAGTTCCCACGCGTTCCTGCTGGAGTACCCGCAGGAGCTGGCGGCGGGCATCAAGAGTTTCCTGCATGAGAGTGGCGATGACTGACCTTTCCCGTCCGACCCTGCCCGGCGCATTGCCCGACAAACGCCAGGTGGCGGCTTCGTTCTCCCGCGCCGCGGCGAGCTACGACAGCGTGGCCGCCTTGCAACGCGCAGTGGGTTTGAACCTGCTGGAGCAGTTGCCGTCCGGCTTGCAGCCGTCGCACTGGCTGGACCTGGGCAGCGGCACCGGCCATTTCAGCCGAAAACTGGCTGAGCATTTTGCACAGGCCAGCGGTGTGGCAGTGGACATTGCCGAAGGCATGCTGCGCCACGCTCGGCATGAACAGGGTGGGGCGCACTACCACGTGGCCGGTGACGCCGAGCGCTTGCCGCTGCGTGATGCCAGTGTGGACTTGGTGTTTACCAGCCTGGCCGTGCAGTGGTGCGACCAGTTCGCCAGCGTGCTGGCCGAGGCGTTGCGGGTACTGCGCCCGGGCGGCGTGCTGGCATTCAGCAGCCTGTGCGTGGGTACCCTCGACGAGTTGCGTGCCAGTTGGCAGGCGGTGGATGGCCTGGTGCATGTGAACCGCTTCCGCCGCTTTGAGGATTACCAGCGCCTGTGTGCAGGCAGCGGCTTTGAGCAACTGGGGCTGCAACGCTGCCCGCATGTGCTGCACTACCCGGATGTGCGCAGCCTGACCCATGAGCTGAAGGCGCTGGGCGCGCACAATCTCAACCCCGGTCGGCCCTCAGGCCTCACCGGCCGGGCCCGGATGCAAGGCCTGTTGCAGGCCTATGAAGCATTTCGCCAGCCCGAGGGGCTGCCAGCCACCTATCAGGTGGTCTATGGTGTGTTGCGCAAGCCACTGGGGTAAGGGGAGCGAGATGAGCCAGGCCTATTTCATTGCCGGTACCGACACCGATGTCGGCAAGACCACCATCGCCGCCGGGCTGTTGCATGCAGCGCGCTTGCAGGGCATGAGCACACTGGGTGCCAAACCGGTGGCCTCCGGCTGCACGATGACACCGAAAGGCCTGCGCAACAGCGATGCCCAGGCGCTGATCGACGAAAGCACGATCAAGTTGCCGTACGAGCAGGTCAACCCGTTTGCCTTCGAGCCAGCGATTGCCCCGCATGTGGCGGCGCGCGAGGCGGGGGTGACGCTTTCCGTGGCAGAGCTATTGGCCGCGATGCGCAATGTGCTGCAACAAAACGCCGATTTCACTTTGGTTGAAGGGGCTGGTGGCTGGCGTGTGCCGCTGTCGGGCCTGGAAAACCTGTCTGACCTTGCCGTTGCTTTGCAACTGCCGGTGATTCTGGTGGTGGGGGTGCGGTTGGGTTGCATCAGCCATGCTTTGCTCAGTGCCGAGGCGATCGAGAGGGATGGGCTTCAACTGGCCGGGTGGGTGGCCAATATCATCGAGCCCCGTACTTCGCGGCTTGAAGAGAATCTGGCCAGCCTGGCAGAGCGCCTGCCGGCGCCGTGCCTGGGGCGGGTACCCAAGCTGAAGCAGGCCAGTGCCGACATGGTGGCTGAGCACCTGCAACTGGATCTGCTGGATTAGCCGTTTTCAGGCCCGGCCCTATCGCCGGCAAGCCAGCTCCCACAGGTTCTCTACATGCCTTGAGGCTTGTGTAGTGCATGTGGGCGCTGGCTTGCCGGCGATAGGGCCGGTGCAGGCATACCCAAGGCCTATCAAATGGCACCGAGCCATTAGGGATTTAAACGGGCCTTTTCGCGCCCGGCCTGCTTTAATTGGGGCTGTTCGTTATCCAGCGTCAATGGAGTCCTGACATGGAAATCACCGGTAGCTCCGCTTATTACGCGGGCCTGAGCGCAATTCAAACCGGCCAGAACCGCGTCGATCAGGCCGCCGGCCAGATCGCCAACACCACCGCCGAACGCACCGCCACCAGCCAGTCCAGCGATTTCCAGGCTGAACGCTTGCGTGCGGTCGACCGCAGCCAGCAAATGGACCTTGCCACCAGCACCGTGCAAATGGCCGTGGGCAAAACCGAAGTCGAGCTTGGCGCAAAGGTGGTCAAGGCATCCGACGAAATGCTCGGTCGGATCATCGACACCTACGCCTGATTGACGGCGTCCCTCTTAAATCTACCGCTATCCCTGTGGGAGCGGGTTTACCCGCGAATGCGTCCTTCCAGACAACATTATTTTCTGGGCGGGCCTATTCGCGGGTAAACCCGCTCCCACAGGGGTTGCATCATGCATTGGCAGATTCGCCATTTTTCGTGGCGTAAATGGCACCATAGTCCCTCCTTGACAGAACGCGGAGCTAAACGTAAGTTTCAAACAACTGTTTGATAAGACGGCCGCCAAGAGCTGGTCACCCCCACAGAACTGACCCAGAGGTTCATCGCAATGCCTGATTACAAAGCCCCCTTGCGTGATATCCGCTTCGTTCGCGACGAACTGCTTGGCTATGAGGCGCACTATCAGAGCCTGCCGGGCTGCCAGGACGCCACGCCCGACATGGTCGACGCGATCCTCGAAGAAGGTGCGAAGTTCTGTGAGCAGGTGCTGTCGCCACTGAACCGTGTGGGTGATCAGGAAGGCTGCACCTGGAGCGAATCGGGCGTTAAAACCCCGACTGGCTTCAAGGCGGCCTACGAGCAGTTCGTCGAAGGCGGCTGGCCGAGCCTGGCCCATGACGTCGCCCATGGCGGTCAAGGCCTGCCGGAATCGCTGGGCCTGGCCCTGAGCGAAATGGTCGGCGGTTCGAACTGGTCGTGGGGCATGTACCCGGGCCTGTCGCATGGCGCGATGAACACCATTTCTGCGCACGGCACTGAAGAGCAGCAGCACACCTACCTGACCAAGCTGGTGTCCGGCGAGTGGACCGGCACCATGTGCCTGACCGAGCCGCACTGCGGTACCGACCTGGGCATGCTGCGCACCAAGGCCGAACCACAGGCCGACGGCAGCTACAAAGTGTCGGGCACCAAGATTTTCATTTCGGCCGGTGAGCACGACATGGCCGATAACATCGTCCATATCGTCCTGGCCCGCCTGCCGGACGCACCGGCCGGCACCAAAGGCATTTCGCTGTTCATCGTGCCGAAGTTCCTGCCCAACGCCGAAGGCGGCGTGGGTGAGCGCAACGGCGTGAGCTGCGGCTCTATCGAGCACAAGATGGGCATCCACGGTAACGCTACCTGCGTGATGAACTTCGATGCTGCCACTGGCTACCTGATCGGCCCGGCCAACAAGGGCCTGAACTGCATGTTCACCTTCATGAACACTGCTCGCCTGGGTACTGCGCTGCAAGGCCTGGCCCACGCCGAGGTGGCCTTCCAGGGTGGCCTGAAGTACGCCCGCGAGCGCCTGCAGATGCGCTCCCTGACCGGCCCGAAAGCACCGGACAAGGCTGCCGACCCGATCATCGTTCACCCGGACGTGCGTCGCATGCTGCTGACCATGAAGGCCTTCGCCGAAGGTAACCGTGCGATGGTGTACTTCACGGCCAAGCAAGTGGACATCGTCAAGTACAGCCAGGATGAAGAAGAGCGCAAGAAGGCTGATGCCCTGTTGGCGTTCCTGACCCCGATTGCCAAGGCATTCATGACCGAAGTCGGTTTCGAGGCCGCCAACCACGGCGTACAGATCTACGGCGGCCACGGCTTCATCGCCGAGTGGGGCATGGAGCAGAACGTGCGCGACAGCCGTATCTCCATGCTGTACGAAGGCACCACTGGCATCCAGGCCCTCGACCTGCTCGGCCGTAAAGTGCTGATGACCCAGGGCGAAGCACTGAAGGGCTTCACCAAAATCGTGCACAAGTTCTGCCAGGCGCAGGAAGGTAACGAAGCGGTCAAAGAGTTCGTTGAACCGCTGGCGGCAATCAACAAGGAGTGGGGCGAGCTGACCATGAAAGTGGGCATGGCTGCCATGAAGGACCGCGAAGAAGTGGGGGCGGCCTCGGTGGATTACCTGATGTACTCCGGCTACGCCTGCCTGGCCTACTTCTGGGCCGACATCGCCCGCCTGGCGGCCGAGAAGCTGGCAGCCGGCACCAGCGAAGAGGCGTTCTACACCGCCAAGCTGCAAACTGCGCGCTTCTACTTCCAGCGCATTCTGCCGCGTACCCGTGCGCATGTGGCAACCATGCTGTCGGGTGCCGACAACCTGATGGCGATGGACGAAGAGCACTTCGGCCTGTCGTACTGATTCACCCGCTGTACCCAAAACCCGCCTGCCCTCACCGGCAGGCGGGTTTTTGCATTCTGCAGCCAGATGCCTATGCCTTGTAGGAGCAGCCTTGTGCTGCGAAGAGGCCATAACTGCCAAAGAAAGCCTTCTGTCATATCGGCCCTTTCGCAGCACAAGGCTGCTCCTACAGGGGCCGCTGCTGAACTGATATTCAACTGTTCATGTGCGCTGCCGATGAAGTAAGGGCACAATGCCACCATTGATCTGCCGGGTTGGAGATTACCCTTGTTTCGTCTTAATGCTGTTCGCGCAAGCCACTTCCTGCCTTCGCTGTTCCTGTTGCTGGCAGGGCTCGCCGCAGCCTATGTGAGAGACCTCAGTGTCTTTTTCACATCGCTGTTCAACGTCCTGCCCACTTTGGTCCTGCTGCTGGGCGGTGCCTACTGCGCCGTGTACCGCCGCCAGCGTGAGCTGTTCATGATGCTCACGGTGTACATCGCCTACTACCTGCTCGACACCCAGACCGACTTCTACCGTGACCATGGCCGCGTGCGCGAGGACGCGGCAGTGATCTTCCACCTGGTGTGCCTGCTGCTGCCGACCCTGTTCGGGCTGTACGGCGCCTGGCAGGAACGCACCCACCTGTTGCAGGACATGGTCGCCCGCGGCGCAGTGCTGTTCGCCGTGGGCAGCGTGGCGGTAGCCCTCGAACAAAGCTATCCCGAAGCGTTGCTGACCTGGCTGGCGGAAATCCGCTGGCCAGCCTTGCATGGCCAGTGGATGAGTTTGATCCAGATGGTCTACCCCTTGTTCCTCGGTGTTTTCATCCTGCTGGTGGTGCAATACCTGCGCGCACCGCGGCCGCTGCACGCGGCGTTGATAACGGGCCTGCTGGGTATTTTCTGGATGCTGCCGCAAACCTTCATCCTGCCGTTCACCCTGAACATCATGTGCAGCCAGGTGATGTTGATGATCGCCGCAGCGGTTGCACACGAGGCCTACCAGATGGCCTTCCGTGATGAACTGACCGGCCTGCCGGGGCGCCGTGCGCTGAACGAGCGCATGCAGCGCCTGGGGCGCAACTACGTGATTGCCATGACTGATGTCGATCACTTCAAGAAATTCAACGATACCCACGGGCACGATGTGGGCGACCAGGTATTGCGGCTGGTGGCCAGCCGCTTGTCCAAGGTGACTGGCGGTGGCCGCGCGTACCGATATGGCGGCGAGGAGTTCGCCTTGGTGTTTGCCGGCAAGACGGCCGAGGAGTGTGTGCCCCATGTCGAAGCCGTGCGCGAGGTGATCGCCAATTATGTGATGCACCTGCGCGACCAGAGCAGCCGCCCACAAGACGATACGAGCGGGCGCCAGCGCCGGGCGGGCAACAGTGGCGGAACGGTGTCGGTCACCATCAGCATCGGTGTGGCCGAACGCCAGGTTGACCACCGTAACCCCGAGGCGGTGCTGAAGTCCGCTGACCAGGCCCTTTACACCGCCAAAGGCGCGGGGCGCAATTGTGTCATGGTGCATGGGCAACAATCGCAGCGAGGGGCAGTGCGGATGGTGTGACTGAACAAGACTATACGGTCAAGTGATGACCCTATGTCTCGTAAAAGTTGTTCGGTTACACTGCCAGTAACCCCAGTGTCGCGGTTCCCCGAGACCGCCCCGACCCGACTAGCGAGAGGTTGTCATGGCTGACTATAAAGCGCCCCTGCGCGACATGCGCTTCGTACTGAATGAAGTCTTCAATGTGGCCGAGCAGTGGGCGCAGTTGCCCGGGCTGGCTGAGGTAGTCGATGCCGACACGGCCATGGCCGTGCTGGAAGAAGCCGGCAAGGTCACCGCCAAGACCATCGCGCCACTCAGCCGCGCCGCTGATGAAGAGGGCTGCCACTGGGACAACGGTGCGGTACGCACACCGGCCGGTTTCATCGAGGCCTACAACACCTACGCCGAAGGCGGCTGGGTAGGCGTGGGCGGAGACCCGCTGTTCGGCGGCATGGGCATGCCCAAGGCCATCTCGGCCCAGGTCGAGGAAATGGTCAATGCCTCCAGCCTGGCGTTTGGCCTGTACCCGATGCTGACCGCTGGCGCCTGCCTGTCGATCAACGCCCACGCCAGTGAAGCACTGAAGGAAAAATACCTGCCGAACATGTACGCCGGGGTGTGGGCCGGCTCCATGTGCCTGACCGAGCCGCATGCGGGCACCGACCTGGGCATCATCCGCACCAAGGCCGAGCCCCAGGCCGACGGCAGCTACAAGGTCAGCGGTACCAAGATTTTCATCACCGGTGGCGAGCACGACCTGACCGAAAACATTATCCACCTGGTGCTGGCCAAGCTGCCGGATGCACCGGCGGGGCCGAAGGGCATTTCGCTGTTTTTGGTGCCGAAGTTCCTGGTGAACGAAGACGGTAGCCTGGGCGCGCGCAACCCGGCGAATTGCGGCTCGATCGAGCACAAGATGGGTATCCAGGCCTCGGCTACCTGTGTGATGAACTTCGACGAGGCGGTCGGCTACATTGTCGGTGAACCGAACAAGGGCCTGGCGGCCATGTTCACCATGATGAACTACGAGCGCCTGGGCGTTGGCATCCAGGGCCTGGCCTCGGCCGAACGCTCCTACCAGAACGCCGTGGAATACGCCCGCGACCGCCTGCAGAGCCGCGCCCCGACCGGCCCACAAGCCAAGGATAAGGCAGCCGACCCGATCATCGTCCACCCCGACGTGCGCCGCATGCTGCTGACCATGAAGGCGCAGATCGAGGGTGGCCGCGCCTTCTCCACCTATGTAGCCATGCAGCTGGACAGCGCCAAGTACAGCGAAGACGCTGCCGTGCGCAAGCGCAGCGAAGAGCTGGTGGCGCTGCTGACACCGGTGGCCAAGGCCTTCCTCACCGACCTGGGGCTGGAGAGCACGGTGCACGGCCAGCAGGTATTCGGTGGGCATGGTTATATCCGGGAGTGGGGGCAGGAGCAGCTGGTGCGCGATGTGCGTATTACGCAGATCTACGAAGGCACCAACGGCATCCAGGCCCTTGACCTGATGGGGCGCAAGGTAGTGGCCAGCGGTGGGGCGTACTACCGGTTGTTCTCCGACGAGATTCGTCAGTTCGTTGCCAGCGCGGGTAACGAGCTGGAGGAGTTTGCCAAGCCGTTGGCGGCCAGCCTCGACCAACTCGATGGGTTGACGGAGTGGGTGCTGGATAAAGCCAAGGGCAACCCGAATGAGATTGGCGCGGCTTCGGTCGAGTACCTGCATGCCTTTGGTTACGTGGCCTATGCATACATGTGGGCACTGATGGCGCGGGCGGCCAAGGCGGGTGAGGGGGATGAGGCATTCTACTCGGGCAAGCTGGGTACGGCGCGGTTCTACTTTGCGCGGTTGCTGCCACGGGTAGACTCGCTGGTGGCGTCGGTGAAGGCCGGGAGCGAGTCGCTTTACCTGCTGGATGCTGAGCAGTTCTGACAGATCTTGGGGCCGCTTTGCGGCCATCGCGACACAAGGCCGCTCCTACAGGTACAGCGCATGCCGCAAGGTTTGTGCGGTCCCTGTAGGAGCGGCCTTGTGTCGCGATGGGCTGTGCAGCAGCCCCAATTCCCGGTGTGCTTGGGAATAGATCCTCTCTGTAAGCATTTTCCTACACGACGTGGTGACTTTTCACCACTGTTCTCAGATTGGATCCACGGTTAATCTTTACCACATGGACGTTGCGCAGGAAGCGCAAAGGACAGATCAAGGAAGACGACGAAGGACCACCTGCCAGGACGGCGGGGCGATACGGATGTCACAGGGAAACAGTCTGGAAAACCCCGCTTCGGCGGGGTTTTCTTTGTGCGCGTGTTTTTTTTTCAGGCCAGCACATCCAGCGGCGACGCCCCCAACAGGCGGGTGTCCGTCTCTTCCTCCAGCAGGGTGCGCAGCAGCTCCACAGAGGCCTGCTGGCGCTGTGCATCGCGGAACACCAGGCCAACCTTCAGCGGTACCCGCGGCTCGCTCAACGGCTTCCACAGCAGGCCCTGGTCATCCTCGGCGGCCTCCTTGGCCCGGCCCGGCAGAATGGTCGCCAGTGCCGTGTGCGCCAGGCTGTCGAGAATCCCCGCCATGTTGTTCATCTCTGCCTGCACGTGTGGCCGTCGGCCCTGGCTGGCCAACTGCGCCTGCCAGATCTGGCGGATCTGGAACTCCTCGCCCAGCATCAGCATGGGCAACTCGGCAGCCTGGCGGATGGACACCTTCTTGAAATCCTTCAGCGGGTGGGTATCGGGGATTACCAACTGCAACTCGTCTTCATACAGCAGCAGGCCATGCAGCCCAGGTTGGCGCGGTGGCAGGTAACTGATGCCGATGTCCAGGCTGCCATTCAGCAGGCGCCGTTCGATCTCCAGCCCCGACAACTCGTAGATTTGCACCACAAGGTGCGGCTGTGCCTTGCGCAGCCGTTCGAGCAGTTGCGGCACCAGGCTCGGCCGCACGGTCTGCAATACGCCGATAGCCAATGTGCGCAGCGACTGGCCCTTGAAGTTGCGCATGGCCTCGTGGGCGCGCTGCAGGCCGTCTAGCAAGGGCAAGGCATGGTTATACAAGGTATGGGCCGCCAGGGTAGGCAGCAGGCGCTTGTTGCTGCGCTCGAACAGGCTCAGGTCGAGGCTGTGCTCCAGCTGGCGGATTTGCTGGGAGAGCGCCGGCTGGGACAGCGACAGGCGCTCGGCGGCTCGGCCTACGTGGCCTTCTTCGTACACCGCGACGAAATAACGCAGTTGGCGGAAATCCATAAGTAATGCTTATCGAAAATGCTGGAAAAACGAAATGGTCGAAAACCCTCGCGAAGCCTAGTCTATCGCCGTATTCCAGCAGGTTACAGCGATCATTGGGTCGATTGTTACCCCGGCTGAAAAACACTTTTGATAGGCAAGGCAAAATATCGAGTGCCGGCACCAAGACCGCACCGTAGCCGCCCTTTACCGTGATTGGTTGGAGCCCTGATGAACCTGTTCAACCTGCGCCGCTCGGCCCCTGCCGCTGTCGCCGAGCCCAAGCGTGCGCCGGTGATCGTGCCGCACGCTGATGAGTTGTCGCGTGATCGCCTGATGCCCAGCGCCGAACGGGCAGCGCAGGTGTTCGTGCGTGGTCAGGGTTCCTGGTTGTGGGACAACGAAGGGCACGCCTACCTGGACTTCACCCAGGGCGGTGCGGTCAACAGCCTGGGCCACAGCCCCAGCGTACTGGTGAAAGCGCTGGGCAACCAGGCCCAGGCGCTGATCAACCCGGGCTCGGGCTTCCATAGCCGTGGCCTGCTGGGGTTGGTCAACCGCCTGTGCCAGAGTACCGGCAGCGAACAGGCCTACCTGCTGAACAGCGGTGCAGAAGCCTGCGAAGGTGCGATCAAGCTGGCGCGCAAGTGGGGCCAGCTGCACCGCAACGGCGCCTATCACATCATCACTGCCAGCCAGGCCTGCCACGGCCGCAGCCTGGGCGCGCTGTCAGCGTCCGACCCGCTGCCGTGCAACCGCTGCGAGCCCGGCCTGCCGGGCTTCAGCAAGGTGCCGTTCAACGACCTGGCCGCCCTGCATGCCGCCGTGGATTCACGCACAGTGGCCATCATGCTTGAGCCTATCCAGGGCGAGGCGGGTGTTATCCCCGCCACGCAGGAATACCTCAAGGGCGTGGAAACACTGTGCCGTGAACTGGGCATCCTGCTGATCCTCGATGAGGTACAGACCGGTATTGGCCGCTGTGGCGCACTGCTGGCCGAGGAGCTGTATGGCGTGCGTGCCGACATCATCACCTTGGGCAAGGGCCTGGGCGGCGGTGTGCCACTGGCGGCCTTGCTCGCCCGGGGCACGGCATGCTGCGCCGAACCTGGCGAACTGGAAGGTAGCCACCATGGCAATGCGCTGATGTGCGCCGCGGGCCTGGCGGTGCTGGACACCGTGCTTGAGCCTGGTTTCTTCGCCCATGTGCAGGATAACGGCCGCCACCTGCGTGAAGGCCTGAGCCGCCTGGCTGGGCGCTATGGCCAGGGTGAGGTGCGTGGGCAAGGCCTGTTGTGGGCACTGCAACTGAAAGAAAACCTGGCCAAAGAGCTGGTGGCAGCGGCACTGCACGAAGGCTTGCTGCTCAATGCACCGCAAGCGGATGTGGTGCGCTTTTCGCCAGCGCTGACCGTGAGCAAGGGCAACATCGATGAAATGTTGCTGCGGCTGGCCCGCGCCTTTGCTCGCCTGCATGCCCAGCAACAGGCCCGCCGCGAAGTGCCGGCGTAACTGTGTAGCAAGACCGAGAATTCTACGAACCGTCTGGCGTTCCTGCGCATCGCCCCTGGCCTGTTTCATTCGGCCCGGGGCGTTTTTTTTGCCTGTGGAACCTCTGTGACGGGCGGCTAGTCTCTGATGTAACCCTTCAGGAGAGACTCGCATGGACTTTATCCGCATCATCATCGCCATTCTTCTGCCACCACTGGGTGTGTTTCTGCAGGTCGGGTTTGGCGGCGCGTTCTGGCTGAATATTCTGTTGACCTTGCTGGGGTACATTCCGGGGATCGTGCACGCGGTGTATATCATCGCCAAACGCTAGCCTGTCAGGGCCTCATCGCCGGCAAGCCGGGCTCCCACAGGATTGCGCAGCGCTCCAGGCCTGTGCAGTTCCTGTGGGAGCTCGGCTTGCCGGCGATTGGGCTGCAAAGCAGCCCCTGATTCAGCCTTTCAACACCCGGCAATAGAATTTCCACTCTTCTTCCAGTGCATGCGCCAGGTTCTCCGCCTTGCGGAACCCATGCCGCTCCCCTGCATAGAAGTGCCCTTCAGCCTCGATCCCGTTAGCCTGCAATGCCGCCAGCATTGCGCGTGTCTGCTCCGGCACCACTACAGCATCCAGCTCACCCTGGAAGAAAATCACCGGCACCTTGATCTGTTCTGCATGCAGCAGCGGCGTACGCTGGCGATAGCGCTCGGCATCCTGCTGCGGGTCGCCGATCAGCCAGTCCAGGTAGTCCCCTTCGAACTTGTGCGTGGCACGGCCCAGGGCAACCGGGTCGCTGACCCCGTACAGGCTGGCGCCGGCGCGGAACACGTCATGGAACGCCAAGGCGCACAGGGTGGTGTAGCCACCGGCGCTGCCGCCGCGGATAAACGCCTTGCGCTTGTCGACCAGGCCTTGAGCAGCCAGGTATTCAACCGCTGCGCAGGCATCCGCCACATCGCTTTCGCCCCAGCGCAGGTGCAGTGCCTGGCGGTATTCCCGGCCATAGCCGGTGCTGCCCCGGTAGTTCAGGTCGGCCACGGCAAAGCCGCGCTGGGTCCAGTACTGGATGCGTGGGTCAAGCACGGGGTAGCAGGCCGACGTCGGCCCACCGTGGATGAACACCACCAGTGGTGCGGCGCCTTTTGCCTGCGCTGGCGGGTAGAAGAAACCATGTGCCTGCTCGCCATCACTGCCATAGTGAATCGACTGCGGCAGGCTGATCTGCTCTGCCGGCAGTATCTCGGCACCACCGGCCACTACGCGTACCTCGTGGTTGATGCGGTCGATGGCAATCACTGCCGGCGGGCTGATGGGCGAGGCGGCAATGGCATACAGGTGCTCGCTGTCCATGGCCAGGCTGCGAAAGCGTGTGTAGGCACTGGCGAAACGCTCCATGCGGCCATCTTCATGACGCAGCCCCAATTGCCCGAAGCCGTCTTTGAACCAGCTGGCCAGGTAGCCTTGCGGGCCCAGCGCCAACCAGGTGCAGGTGCCCAGTTGCCAAGGCGCGGCAGCATGGTCCGCTGGCCCGGCGGGCAGCGCCTGCCAGTGGCCATCCACTTCCCCCCAGGGCTGCCAGAAGCCATTGCGGTCGGACAGGCAGTAAAGCCGGCCTTCGGCATCGAAGCGTGGCTGTTGCAGCGATTCATCATCGCTGGCCACGCACTGCGCGGGCCCCCAATGGCCACTGCTGTCGCGTACGCGACACATCAAGCGGGTAATGGTCCAAGGCTGTGCCGGGCGGTCCCATTCTATCCATGCCAGGCGTTTGCCATCAGTACTTACAGTGGGTGAGGCATAGAAGTCGGCACCCTCGGCGAGCACCTCGCGGCTGCTTTCAGCCAAAGCGACCAGGCGATGCTCCACGTGCTCGCCATGGCGCTCCTCGACAGCCAGCACCTGGCCACCGTGCCACTGCACATCGCCGTAGCGGCAGCTGGCATCCTGGGTCAGCGCGCGCGGTTGCAAATCGTCCAGCGACTGGGTGTAGACCTGCTGGTCCTTTTCGTTGACGAACACCAGCCCGTCGCCACCCAGGCAGAAGCTGCCCCCGCCATACTCGTAGACCCGGCTGCGCACGCTAAAACCATCCGGGGTCAGGCAGCGGGCCTGGTGGTACAGCCAGTGCCAGACACGGCAGGCACCGTCGGCCGGGCGAAATTCGACCCAGAATAGCCCGTCGGCACTGACCTTGAGTTCGGCAAAGTCGGTACCGGCGGCAACCGCCTGGGCCGCGCTGAATTCAGCCGCGGGCGATGACACGGGAGTTTCGATCATTGCGGAAGGTCATCTGTTCAATGGCGAGCTGGGCGGTTTCCGCCTCCTCGCGGGCCTTGAGGATGATGCCGTGGTCGGCCGACTTGGCGCACACCGGGTCGGCGTTGCTGGCATCGCCGGTCAGCATGAAGGCCTGGCAGCGACAGCCGCCAAAGTCCTTTTCTTTTTCGTCACAGGAGCGGCACGGTTCGCGCATCCACTCATAACCACGAAAGCGGTTGAAGCCAAACGACTCATACCAGATATGGTGCAAGTCATGGTCGCGTACATTGGGGAACTGCACGGGCAGCTGGCGGGCGCCGTGGCAGGGCAGCGCGGTGCCGTCCGGGGTAATGGTGAGGAACAGGTTGCCCCAGCCATTCATGCAGGCTTTGGGGCGTTCTTCGTAATAGTCGGGCGTGACGAAGATCAGCTTGCACGGGTTGCCCTCGGCCTTGAGCTTTTCCCGGTACTCGTTGGTGATGCGCTCGGCCCGCTCCAGCTGGGCACGGGTCGGCAGCAGGCCCAGGCGGTTGAGGTGCGCCCAGCCGTAGAACTGGCAGGTGGCAAGCTCGACGAAGTCGGCTTCCAGGGCAATGCACAGCTCGATGATGCGGTCGGTTTTGTCGATGTTGTGCCGATGGGTGACGAAGTTGAGCACCATCGGGTAGCCGTGGGCCTTTACCGCACGGGCCATCTCCAGCTTCTGCGCAAAGGCCTTCTTCGAGCCGGCCAGCAGGTTGTTGACCTGCTCGTCGCTGGCCTGGAAGCTGATCTGGATATGGTCCAGGCCGGCCTTCTTGAAGTCGGCGATGCGCGCTTCGGTCAGGCCGATGCCCGAGGTGATCAGGTTGGTGTAGTACCCCAGCCGGCGGGCTTCGCCGATCAGTTCGGCAAGGTCCTGGCGCACCAGCGGTTCACCGCCGGAAAAGCCGATTTGCGCGGCGCCCATTTCCCGCGCTTCGGCCATGACCTTGAACCACTGTTCGGTGCTCAGCTCCTGGCCCTGGGCGGCAAAGTCCAGCGGGTTGGAGCAGTATGGGCACTGCAGCGGGCAGCGGTAGGTCAGCTCGGCCAGCAGCCACAGCGGCAGGCCGACCTCGGGCGTAGGCGGCAACTCAGGCGAGGACGATCCAGTGTTCGGCACGGGCCACCTCCATGAACTGCTCGATGTCATCGGCTACTTCCGGAACATCGGGGAATTGCTGTTCGAGTTCGCTGATGATGGCTGCCACGTCGCGCTGGCCGTCGATCAGGCCACCTATCAGGCTGGCGCTTTCGTTCAGCTTGATCATGCCTTCGGGGTAAAGCAACACATGGCCCTTTTGCGCCGGCTCGTACTGGAAGCGGTAGCCAGGGCGCCAGTTCGGCACCTGATTGCGATCAAAACTCATAGGGTGATCCCCTTGTGCCACACCCGGTCCTGGGTGACAGAGTGATAAGGCGGGCGGTTCAGCTCGTAGGCCATGCTCATGGCGTCGAGCATGCTCCAGAGGATATCCAGCTTGAACTGCAGGATCTCCAGCATACGCTCCTGGCCCGCGCGGGTGGTGTAGTGCTGCAGGGTAATCGCCAGGCCGTGCTCCACGTCACGCCGGGCCTGGCCCAGGCGAGTGCGGAAGTACGCGTAGCCGGCCGGGTCGATCCACGGATAGTGCTGCGGCCAGCTGTCCAGACGCGACTGGTGGATTTGCGGGGCAAACAGTTCGGTCAGCGAGCTGCTGGCCGCTTCCTGCCAGCTGGCGCGGCGTGCAAAGTTGACGTAGGCGTCCACGGCAAAGCGTACGCCGGGCAGTACCAGTTCCTGGGAGCGCAGCTGGTCCGGGTCGAGGCCAACGGCCTGGCCCAGGCGCAGCCAGGCTTCGATGCCACCGTCCTCGCCCGGTGCGCCGTCGTGGTCGAGCAGGCGCTGGATCCACTCGCGGCGTACTTCGCGGTCAGGGCAGTTGGCCAGGATCGCGGCATCCTTCATCGGGATGTTGACCTGGTAGTAGAAGCGGTTGGCTACCCAACCCTGGATCTGCTCGCGGGTGGCGCGGCCTTGGTACATCGCCACGTGGTACGGGTGATGGATATGGTAATAGGCGCCCTTGGCGCGCAGGGCCTGCTCGAATTCGGCAGGGGACATTGGCAGTGCGTCGCTCATTCGGCTGGCTCCTGTAAAGCTGAGTCTCGGCTCGATCCCTGTGGGAGCGGGTTTACCCGCGAATGCGTCGGTAGATCCACACTCGTATTCGCGGGTGAACCCGCTCCCACAGGGGGGCTGTGTTGCTTGTGCGGTCTCGGTGTTACAACTCGATGCTCATGCCATCGAAGGCCACTTCCACACCGCGGCGCAGCACTTCGGCGCGCTCGGGCGAGTCTTCGTCGAGTATCGGGTTGGTGTTGTTGATGTGGATAAGTACCTTGCGCTGGCGCGGGAAGCCGTCGAGCACTTCCAGCATGCCGCCAGGGCCGTTCTGTGCCAGGTGGCCCATCTCGCGGCCGGTGCGGGTGCCCACACCACGGCGCTGCATTTCGTCGTCTTCCCACAGTGTGCCGTCGACCAGCAGGCAGTCGGCGCCGTGCATCATCGCCAGCAGCTTTTCGTCTACCTGGCCCAGGCCCGGGGCGTAGAACAGCTTGCCGCCGGTGCGGGTATCCTCGACCAGCAGGCCCAGGTTATCGCCCGGGTGCGGGTCGAAGCGGTGGGGTGAGTAGGGCGGCGCAGCGCTGCGCAGGGGGAACGGGGTAAAGCGCAGGTTCGGGCAGGCGTCGATCACGAAGCTGCCTGCCAGCGCGATGCGGTTCCACTGCAGGCCACCGTTCCAGTGGCTGAGCATGTTGAACAGCGGGAAACCGGTCGTCAGGTCCTGGTGGACCATGTCGGTGCACCACACCTGGTGCGGGCAGCCCTCACGCAGGCTGAGCAGGCCGGTGGTATGGTCGATCTGGCTGTCCAGCAGGACAATGGCGTTGATGCCGGTGTCGCGCAGGGCCCGTGCCGGCTGCATCGGCGCAAAGGCCTGGGCTGGGCGCGGATGTCGGGCGAGGCATTGCACAGTACCCAGTGCACGCCGTCGTCGGACAGGGCGATGGACGACTGGGTGCGCGCCTTGGCCCGCAGGGTGCCATCACGGTAGCCCTTGCAGTTGACGCAGTTGCAGTTCCACTGCGGGAACCCGCCACCGGCGGCGGAGCCGAGAACCTGAATGTACATGGCCACTCTCTATGCAAAAAACCGTGTCGTAAAAACGAAAACGCCCCGGCGGGCCGAGGCGTTGAAGCGCAAGCCTGGCTTAGCGGTTTGCGAAGTACATGGTGACTTCGAAGCCGATACGCAGGTCAGTGTAAGCAGGTTTGGTCCACATGGGATTACTCCTTCCGGATGAGGGTTGGGTTGCTCAGCTACTACTTGGGTACCGCCAATGCGTCAGCAGTTCCCTGAAACTGGGATTGCGCTATCTTACAAGAAAATTTTGTACCGAAAGGTTAATTATTCGAAAAGCGCCATTGCGGATGGCGTAACAATCGGTAGGTTGTTCACTGCCATGAAGGGGCTGGCGCGGCAGCGTTGGCCAAGCAGAGCCAAGGGCAATTCTTGTCGAGCAAGGTGCTCAGCAGCTGGTCCAGATCCGTCTGCCGCGTCTTCAAGATAGCCCTGCGTAGCTCATCCAGCGTGCCGGGTTGTGTAGCCAGGTGTGTCTGCCATGCCCATTCGGCGACGTCGGCGTTGGCCATGGCGGGCTCGTCGAATTGCCCGGCCAAGGCCAGGCGAGCACCCGGATCCAGCGTGATGCCTTGCCTCAGCAGGGTAAGCAGGTGGTCGCGGATCTGCGCGTGGCGGGTATGTGGCGACTGCACCCCGAACAACAGGCCGCCGACACCCTCGACCTGACGAAAGGTACTGAATACCGCATAGCCGAGTTGCAACTCTACCCGCAGCCGTTGGTAAACCGGCCCTTGCAGCAGTTGTGCGAGCAGGCGGCCGCTGGCTTCGCTGGCCGCAGGTAGCGGGCAGAACATCAGCAGGGCGTGTTCACTGCCCGCTACTTCGGCGTGCTGCCAACGGTGAGTGGCCCATGTGGGCGGGGGGCCAGGCAACGCGCCTTGACCGGGGCATTGCTGCAACGCAGGGCCCAACGCGCATAGCGCGTCATCGTCGAAGCCCGTGGCAAGGCCATGCCAACGTGCGTGCTGCCACAGGCTGTCGATCTGCGGCTGTGTGGGCATGCCGACAGGCGCACTTGCGGGGTGGGCACCCAGCACCGCGTCGGGTAGTTGCTTGAGCAAGGCCCTGATGGGGATCTGCGGCGGTGGTGTTGCCGAACATGGCAGCCAGCAACTGGCTGCTGGCTTGAGCATCAGTCGCAGGGCCTGCTCCACCGCCCGGAGCACTGCTGCCGGTTGCCCGGCGCAGCGCAATTGCCAGTACTCGCCTACGGCACTGAACAGCAGTTGCACCGACGCGCGCTCGCAACGCTCCAGCAGTGGGGCGAGCGCCTGTTCCAGCACGGCCTGCAAGCGCTGGCGCCAGGGCGAGGGCACGTGCCAGCGCAGGTAAAGCGCGGCGTACTGACGAGTACCTGGAAGCAGGTCGCTGGTTTTCAGGGCCGCCGGTAGCGGTTGCGCTGGGGCATCGGGCAAATCTGCCATCAGCAAGGGGTCGACCGGGGGCAGTTGCCATTGCCCATGCGCGCGGCTCGGCAGGCCTTTGAGCAGTGCACGGAGTGCCTGCATACCTTGTGCGTCCAGCTTGGTGAGCGGCTGGCCCGTGCTGTCCCGGCGGGCCAGTTCAAGCGCGCCGGCGCTGCGTTCGCGGCTGCGTTGCAGCAGGCCGAATTCGTGGTTCGTCTGCTCAAGGTCGGCCTGGCGGATGAAGCTGAACCAACCTTGCAGCAGGGCATTTACTACGTCCGGGTTGGCGTCTGCGCTCAGTTGCAGGTCAATGTGCCAAAGGACCTGCCCGGCGAAGGCGTACAAACTCTCGGCCTTGAAGCCTTGCAGCCAGCCACGTTGGCGAAGCGCATCCAGCCAGGTACCAGGACGGTTGTCGCCAAGGCAACTGATCAGTAATTCCAGGGCCTGTTCGGCGCCTGCCGGAAGCTTTTCGTGGGTAAAGACCAGGCGCGCGTTTGTGGGCGACAGTGGCGGCGGCAGCGTTTGTGGTGCGTACGTGCCAGCCGCGAACAGGCCGGCATGCTGCCTGCCCAGCTGCTCCAGCTCATCCAGCGACTGTGGGCCACACAGGCTCAAGGTAAGCTGGCCGCCCTGGTAATACCGTCGGTGAAAACCTTCGAGTGCGTGCTGGAAGGCAGGATCCTGCAAGGCCAGGGTGTGCCGGTTACCGGCGTGAAAAGCGCCTAGTGGATGGCCCGGCGAAACGGATTGCAGCAAGGCGAACTGCTGCTGAGCCTGCGGGTTGCGTGACCAGGCAATGAACTCGGCGTGGATCACTTCGCGTTCGCGGCGTTGGCGCTCGATGCCCAGGTCCGGTTCGGCCAGCATCTGGCACAGGCGCTCAAGGCCCCCGGCCAAGGCATTAGGCGCGACTTCGAAGAAGAAATCGGTGGTGCGTTCCCGGGTGCTGGCGTTGACTTGGCCACCAAGGGCCTGCACGTAGCGCATCAGGCCATCGTCCAGCGGGAACCGCGCGGTACCGAGGAAGAACAGGTGTTCGAGGAAGTGGGCCAGGCCCGGCCATTTGGCGGGAGCGTCGTGGCTGCCCGCATGCACCCGCAGCGCGGCCGCCGAGCGCTTCAGGCGCGGGGCGTGGCGCAGGGTTAGCTGCAAGCCGTTGGTGAGGGTGAGGTGGCGGGTGGCGTCAGGCATGGGGGCTCCAGTTGCTGCTATCCATGCTAACCCATTTGTTTGCAGGCCCGGCCCAATCGCCGGCAAGCCAGCTCCCACAGGGTCTCCACAGTTCTGAACATTGTGGGATACCTGTGGGAGCTGGCTTGCCGGCGATTGGGTCGCACTGCGGCCCCTGTCAGCCTTTACGCAGATGCAGCTCCTGACGCAAATCAGTCAGGTAAGGAAATGCCTGCCGCCCCTGCACCACTTGCTTATGCTCCAGCTCCGCCATCAACAGGCATTCATCCCGCCCGCCCATGGCCAGCAGGCTGCCATCCGGCCCGATGATGCTGCTCTGCCCGCAATAGTGGATCTCTTCTTCCGAGCCGCAATAATTGGCATACACCAGGTAGCACTGGTTTTCCTGCGCCCGCGCCCTCACGGTCACCTGGCAGACAAAGTCGTACGGGGCCATGTTCGCCGTCGGCACCAGAATCAGTTCGGCACCGCCCAGCGCCAAGCGTCGGGCGTTCTCCGGGAACTCGATGTCGTAACAGATCAGCAGGCCGACTTTCCAACCGTCCAGATCCACCACCGGGAAGTGGTCGGCGCCGGCGCTGAACATCGCGCGGTCCAGCTCACCGAACAGGTGGGTCTTGCGGTAGTTGCTCAGGCTGCGGCCATGCGCATCGATCAACTGCACACTGTTGTAGATCGCCCCATCATCGCCACGCTCGGGGTAGCCATAGACGATAGCGATCCGGTGTGCCTGGGCGATCTCCACCACGTCCATCGCGGCCTGGCCATCGTTGGCTTCGGCCAGGCGCTCGACCTGGGCCAGGCCGATGTTGTAGCCGGTCAGGAACATTTCCGGGCACACCAGCAACTGTGCGCCGCGTTCGGCTGCCAACTGCGCCTGGTGACGCAGCCGTTGCAGGTTGCCGGGCACGTCCAGTGGCTTGGGGGCGCCCTGGAACAGAGCAATGCGCATGGTGCCTCCTTGTGTCAGTCTGCCAGGGCGATCGGGCCGATTTCGTCAAACACATCGCCCGGGCCGGGGTTTTCCGGGTGGGTCTGGCCACCGAAGTGGTTCATGATACCCCACACCGCATTCAGCGATGTCTGCACGGCGCCTTCTACCCACGCCGGGGTCCACGACACGTCGTCACCGGCGATGAACATGCCGCGCTGCTCGGCTGGCATGTCCTGCTGCATGAAGTGTGCATACATGCGCTGGTTGTAGCGGTAGTGGCCCGGCAGCGCTCCTTTGAAGGCACCGAGGAAGTGCGGGTCGGCTTCCCAGGAAATGGTGATCGGGTCGCCGATGATGTGCCCGGCGATATCGGTCTTTGGGTAGATCTTCTTCAGCGCATCCAGGGCCAGTTGCACCCGCTTTTCTACCGGGTGCGGCAGCATTTTTAGCGCGTCGCTCATCCAGGCGTAGGACAGGCAGATCACCCCCGGCTTGTCGTCGCCGTTGTCGAACAGGTAAGTACCACGGGTGAGGCGGTCGGTGAGGGTCATGCTCATCAGGTCGCGACCGGTTTGCGGGTCCTTGTCCTTCCAGAACGGCCGGTCGACCATCACGAACGTCTTCGACGACTGCATGTAGCGGGTGCGATCCAGGGCCATCCACATCTTTTGCGAGAACAGCGACTCCTCGCAGTCGATCTGGGTAGTCAGCAGCCAGGTCTGGCAGGTGGCGAGCACGGCGCCGTAGTGCCGGGTATCGCCCCAGTTGTCGGTGACCGCCAGGCGGCCATCGGCGGCACGGGCAATGCGCTTGACCCCGGTGCGCGGCGCGCCGCCATGCAGGCCGCTCAGGCTGGTGCCCTCTGGCCAGTGGGCGCAGCGCTCCGGCACATGGCGCCAGATGCCTTGGGGCACCTGCTCCACGCCGCCAACTACCAGGTGCTGGTGGTCGTCGCAGTTGGTCATCACCACGCGGAAGATTTCCAGCATCGAGTTGGGGAAGTCCGAGTCCCAACCACCGGTGCCAAAGCCGACCTGGCCGAACACTTCGCGGTGCTGGAAGCTCAGTTTGGCGAACGAGCGCGAGGTGGCGACAAAGTCGTAGAAGGTGCGGTCGTCCCACAGCGGTACCAGCTTGTTCCACAGTTCCTTCAGGCGCGGCACGTCCCGATCGCGGATGGCTTGCTGGATGTCGGCGAACTGGGCGCCGCTTTCCAGCGCGTCGGCCCAGGCGTCGGCCACTTCATGGAACAGCTTGGGCAGGTCGGCGGTTTTTTCGGCGTAGTAGGTCTGGCCTTCCAGGTCGATCACCGTACTGCCCGACGCCGGGGTCAGCGGGTTGGGGAAGGGCTTGGTCTCCAGGCCGAGTTTATCCACATAGTGGTAGAAGGCAGTGGACGACACCGGGAAGCGCATGCCGCCCAGTTCGGCGATGATCCCGTCGGTGCCGTTGAAGGCTTGCGAACGCAGCCGGCCTCCCAGCTTGGACGCCTCGTACACCACCGGCTTCAGGCCCAGCTTCATCAGCTCGTAAGCCGCCACCAGGCCGGCGATACCGGCACCCACGATGGCCACTTCTTCACCCTGGCGCTCAGCCGGAATGCTGCCCAGGCCCGCAGGGTGCTCCAGCCAGTCGTCGAAGGCGAACGGGAAGTCCGGGCCGAAGATGGTGATGGGCTTTTTGCCGTCGGCGGGGTGGCGGTTTTTCTTGTTCATGAAATGACCTTGCCAGAGGGGCTGCGCGGGGGGCGGAGCCTGAGTATAGGAGATGCCTGGGGGCCATTTTAGGGGGTGGGGCGTTCGTAAATAAGGCTAATAGTGGTGTCTTAATATATCCTCAGTCGTCAAATTTACTAAGAAATAATAAATTCTGACGAAATTTCCCGATTTCCCAAGTGTTTAACTCAGAGCGGGTGCCCACGGTCCACCTTGCTGCTGAGGATGATTGATGTGGTGGTTTTTTCTACCCCGTCGACACTGCCAATCTGGTCGAGCAACTGGTCCAGTTGCTCGGGCGAGTCTGTACGCAGCCAAGCCACATAGTCGAATTCTCCGCTTACCGCGCACAACTGCTGCACCTGCCCCATGGCACTCAGACGGCGCACCACTTCCTTGCCGGAGCGCGGCTGCACCTTGATCCCCACATACGCTTGCAGCCCGCCGCCTATCACACCTTGGCCCAGGCGCACGCCATAGCCGGAGATAACCTTGTTCTTCTCCAACCGTTCCAGCCGCGAGTTCACGGTGGTGCGGGCGATGCCCAGCTGGCGGGCGAGGGTGGCGACGCTTTCGCGGGCGTTGATCTGTAGCAGGGCGATCAGCTGGCGATCGATTTCATCCAGCGTAATGGAGCGGGAATCCGACATGGCAAGTCTCTACGGTTGGCCCGCTAGCCTAGCCAGCGAGTGGCAATCAGGGCAAGGCCGGGCGCAGGTGACCCATCTGACACGGTCCCCTGTAGGAGCGGCCTTGTGCCGCGAAAGGGCCGCAAAGCGGCCCCGGCAATGTCTGCCTTGACGCTGAAATCCTGGGGCTGCTTTGCAGCCCTTTCGCGGCACAAGGCCGCTCCTGCAATGACCGCGCTGGCCCGAAAGCTTTGCGTTCGGCATGATGAAGTGATAGTCCAACGGGAACCTCAGTGTGAACCTCGACCTCCTGCTCGAATGCTGGCGACTGGAAGTCTCCAACAAGAAAAGGCCAAGACGCTGCATCAGCCTGCTGTTCAACGTGCTGCGCCGTGCACGCAAGGACAACAAGCTGCGCTTTCTTTTCGCCTTCCGCCTGGCCCAGTACCTCGACGCCCGCGGTGGCCTGGCCCGGCGTCACGCCCGGCGCATGCAGCAGCGGCTCAACCTCAAGTACGCGGTGGACATCGACATCGGCGCCCAGATCGCCCCCGGCCTGCGCATCGCGCACCTGCCGGGGGTGGTGATCACCCGGCACGTGAGCATCGGGCGCAATTTTTTCATCCGGCAAAACTGCTCGATCGGCATCAAGACCCTCGGGTTGGCGGAATACGCGTTGCGCATTGGCGACAATGTGAGCATGGGCGCCAACAGTTGCATCGTTTCTGACCGTATCGAGATTGGTGACGACGTGGTGATCGGCGCGATGTCGCTGGTTACGCGGGATGTTCCGGCTGGAATGACCTTCTACAACCAGCGGCAGGTCGAGATGCAGCCGAGGGTGGGGTAGGGGCTGCTCACAGAATTTCACGACGAAGAAGCGAGCTTAACCACCTGATCGGCGGGCATGAAAAAGCCGCGCTATTGCGCGGCTTTTTCATATCTGGTGGGCCCACACGGACTCGAACCGTGGACCAAAGGATTATGAGTTGCTTGGCTAACCGACATGCCTAGCGAAACCACTCAAAGCTGAGCGTAGGTTAGCACAGCTGGAGGCCACGTAATATGTGGTTTTGAGCGTAATCTTGAGAAGCTTGCCCAAGCTGGGCAGTGTACCTTGGCTGTACTGTCTCTGGCGGATGCTCGGTATAGGTATGCGTGCCTGGAGGCTCCACTGATCGCGGGCAGAGCCATTGTCTAGCATGCGAGCTGTATGATTTGCGTTAGCCGGCCGACGGATTGCAGATACGGCTGATAACAGTCGACCAGAGGCGGCCCGGTAAAGCGCTGACCAAATTAGGAGCGATCAAATCTTCCTGCGAATCTGAGAAAAAGCTGCCTATTGGAGAGCCCAGCTTCTGCTTGAGTGAGATAGCGACATTCACTGACCATGGAAGAGGTGGGCTACGTTTGTCGTCAAGGGTGAGTACTCCAAGGGCTCCCACGGTAGCTAATTTCGCAGATCAATGCGGGCTACCTTCGAATGATCATCATAGGTAGCCACTAGTAAGCTTTCCCAGCGTGCTAACTGCTTTACCCCTCATCAGGTTGCCCTTTTCTAGTGGTCAGGCAGGGGTAGCCCCGTACCAGGGTCAGGTATTGCGCCCAGCTTTCTAGGCAGTAGAAGGCTTCACTTCCGACGTGTTTGAGAATGTCGAGCGTGGAGCTAATTTATCAAATTTTGATTCAAGCGTGATTAATAAACAGCCAGATCTAGTGATACGTCTTGCCAATAGCCCGTTGGTAAATACTCGCCGTTACGTTGGTATTTTTGCTGAAACTAAGGTGGTTTCGCAGAAAAAAGGGCTCACTAACTATACTAAGCAGGGGATTTCTAGGTTTGTACGCGGTGATTATGCATGGGCAATGCAGGATGGGCTCATGATCGCATACCGGAAACAGCCACTCCGGAAGATTGATTCTCTGGAAGCGCCACTGAAGAGCGACTCAGCTTTGCTCGTAAGGCAGGAGAATGCGAAACATCTTGTTCAGTCGGGTCTACCCGTACCTGTCTGCGGTAAGAGCACTCATGATCGTCAGTGGGCCTACCAGGCTGGCGGAACACCTGGTGAGATCCGTCTATGGCATCTCTGGGCTTTTGACATACCTTAAGTACTGGCTTAGGTTTCTTCTTCAGGCCCTGAATGACCGTCTGTTATTTCAGAAATATTGTCGGAAAAGGAAGAGCCCCGGCAGGCCGAGGCGTGAAGTTTCAATAAATATTTAGCGATTAGCGAAGTACATGGTGACTTCAAAGCCAATGCGCAGGTCAGTGAAGGCAGGTTTTGTCCACATAACATGGCTCCTTTTGAAAAGTGGGACATCGTCTCACCCTATCAGTTGGGATGCATGTAGATAGGGTAGAATTATCTTACAAGAAGACCGTTCGTCTAACCTTATCGTTTTTGGAGAAGGTCTTTTGCAAATGGCGTAACAACTGTGGCTCGTTGGGAAGCTAGGGATGCTCCGATCAATTTGTCGTGCAGCCGCGGCAAGTTGCAATTTTCCAGGCACCTACAGCGTCATTGGACGAAAAGTGACCGAAAAATCATGTACGGAGAGCTTTTTCGACCGGTTCTCCGTGTTAAACGCGAACCTCACCCATACCCATGAGCTGTTTTCGAACCCTCCACAGGTTTGCCAGGGCGAACAGCGTGGTCAACTGAGCCGTGTTTTTCATCAGCCCACGAAAACGTACTTTCACGTAACCAAACTGCCGCTTGATCACGCGAAACGGATGCTCGACCTTGGCCCGTGTCTGAGCCTTGCAGAACTCGATCTTGCGCTTGGCTTTGTACAGTACGCTGCGCTGGTTCAGCTTGGAATAGGTGCTGCGACGCGCTGCAATCTGCCAGATCACCCCCCGATTTTCATGCTCTTCGCGCCTTTCGACACCGGTGTAACCGGCATCTGCATACACGGCGTTTTCTTCGCCATGCAGCAGTTCAGCCACCTGCGTGACATCGGCCACATTGGCAGCGGTGCCATGGACGTGATGCACCAGGCCGGACTCGACATCGGCACCGATGTGCGCCTTCATCCCGAAGAAATACTGACCGCCTTTCTTGGTCTGGTGCATCTCGGGATCACGCTTGCCTTCTTTATTTTTGGTCGAGCTGGGGGCATGAATAATGGTGGCATCGACGATGGTGCCTTGGCGCAGCGGCAGGCCTTTTTCCTGCAGATAACCATTGATGACCGCAAGGATTGCCGGTGCGAGCTGATGCTTCTTCAGCAAGTGCCGGAAGTTCATGATCGTGGTGTCTTCGGGGATTGGCGCGCTCAGCGTCAGGCGTGCGAACTGGCGCATGGGCGTGATTTCGTAGAGCGCTACTTCCATGGCCGGGTCGCTCAGGGAGAACCAGTTCTGCAACAGATGGATGCGCAGCATGGTTTCCAGAGGATAGGGTTTTCTATCGCCGCCGGCCTTGGGGTAGAACGGTTCGATCAGCTCCAGCAGGCCTGCCCAGGGCACCACCTGATCCATTTCGGCGAGGAAGCGCTCTCGGCGGGTTTGCTTGCGCTTGCCGGCGTACTCAAAGTCGGAAAAGCTCATCTGGCTCATGGGCGGCTCGGATCAGGTGTTGAGGGGATTCTCGCATAACTGAAGGCTTGTTCGGAGACTCCCTAGAGGTTGGCGTGCTGCGGGCATCGGTTTCATAGGGCAAGACTGATTGTTGCTGATTTGAAAAAAATCTTTTTCAATCGTCTGGATTTATTGGGGCGGCTGTTTTGGATTATTCTTCTAATGGCGTTAAACCATGGGTTATAGGTTTTAATGTAGGGCTTATACCGAGTTTATAGATTTTTCGTGTCAGCTGACTCACCTGATTTGTTCTGCGGCTAGTAGCGCTTAATCTGTATCGCTGACGCTTTACACGAAATCTATTGTTGGCGAAAACCTTCCAGAAGCTTCTGTTCGTACCCCCTGCCAAAACCAGCGGCCACCCTTTCCTTGGCTTGTTTGCTCGCACCCCTGAGGGAACAGCTATGTACTCACCAATTGAGCTTACACACTATGACGGATGACAATTGCAGCAACGCTGGGAGGCGCTCATTAAGCGGTGCCGGGCGAATTCTTTTCTCGCTACTTGTAATGTGTGTAGCGCTGGCATTGATTTATGGCGGTGCCAAGCTTCTGGCCTTGGGCGGTTCAAGTTATTACTTGCTGGCAGGGCTGGCTTACGTCGTGCTGGCTGTACTCGCATTCTTGCGCAAGAAAGTCAGTATTGTACTTTCCATTCTGATATTTCTTGCCACTTGCGGCTGGGCTTTTTACGAAGTTGGCCAGTTCAGTTACTGGCAATTGCTGCCTCGCCTGGTTGTTCCAGCCATCATCCTGACCCTGAGCCTGTGGGTCGGGCTGCGCTACCCGATACCGCGTCGGGCACACGTCGAGCCGCCAATCGCGCCGGGTTTGCTGTGTTCCTGGCCTTGATCGCCACGTTCATCGCGGCCTTCTTCCCGCATGGCGTGATCTCCAAACCGATTGCAGCTGGTAGCCAGGCAATCCCGGATGCAACCGCTGAGGCCCCGGAGAACTGGGAGTTCTTCGGGCGCAACGCTTCGGGAACGCGCTTTGCCCCCTACACACAAATTACCCCGGAAAACGTTAAGGATCTGCAAGTTGCCTGGACCTACCGGACCGGTCGTAGAACTACCGGCCCAGGTGCCGGCGTCGACGAGAACACGCCGTTGCAGATTGGCAACGTGCTCTACTCGTGCACTCCGGAAAACCTGATCACCGCGCTGGATGGCGACAGCGGCAAACCGCTCTGGAAGTTCGATCCGCACGCTAAGAGCGCCGAGCACGTGACCTGTCGAGGTGTGGGCTATTACGACATCGACCGCGACGACAGCCTGAGCGCCGAGGCCAAGGCCTCGCATGCCAGCGAACAGCAATGTCGCCAGCGCATTCTGGTGTCGTCGGTGGATGCCCGCTTGTTTGCTCTGGACGCACACACTGGCAACCTGTGCCCTAACTTTGGCGAGCAAGGTTTCGTTGACCTCAAGAAAGGCATGGGACCAACGGAAAACAGCAAGCGCTACCACCCGACATCGCTGCCGGTCGTCATGGGCCACCTCACGGTGGTGGGTGGTTGGGTACGTGACATCGTGGCCGGCGAGCCTTCCGGTGCCGTACGTGCATTCGATGTGCTGACCGGTGCGCTGGTATGGGCGTGGGATGTCGGCGCGCCCGAGGGCACCGACACAGCGGCGGCTGACCATCAGTTCGCGCTGGAAACACCTAACGTATGGACCGTTCCTACCTACGATAAGGAATTGAACCTGGTCTACCTGCCAACCGGTAACGGCCCGCCTGACTATTGGGGTGGCGACCGGAATCAGGTGAAGGAGAAGTTCGGCACAGCGATTGTCGCGGTCGACGCGTCGACGGGTAAGGCGAAGTGGGTTTACCAGACTGTCCATCATGATGTCTGGGACTACGACCTGCCGTCGCAACCCGTGCTCTACGAAATGAACAATGCGCAAGGGGTGAAGACCCCGGTGCTGATTCAGACCACCAAGACCGGCAATATCTTCGTACTGGACCGCCGTACTGGTCAGCCCGTCACAGAAGTCCAGGAACGCCCTGTTCCCACCTCACCGGCTGCAGAAGGCGAACACCTTTCGCCAACCCAACCGTTCTCGACCGGCATGCCGGTGATTGGTGCGGACCCACTGACCGAGCAATCGATGTGGGGGGTATCCACCTTCGACCAACTCTACTGCCGCATCATGTTCAAGGACTCGGTATACGTCGGCCCGTTCACACCGCCCACCGAGAAGCCGTACATTGAATGGCCCGGGCTGCTGGGTGGCATGAACTGGGGTGGTATTTCTATCGATGAAAACACCGGCATGATGTTCGTCAACGACATGCGCATGCCGTTGCGCATGTCGCTGGTAACCCAGGAAAACACCCGCAAGTACAAAGTCTCGACCGATGAAGTGCCTGGTTTCATGGGCACCATTCGCCCGCAGGTTGCAGGTATCTATGGCGGCGTGAAGATCGACATTCTCCAGTCGCCGCTGGGCGTGCCATGCAATACCCCACCGTTTGGCAGCATGAGCGCGATCGACCTGAATACCCAGAAGCTGGTATGGCAGGTGCCACTGGGCACGGTTCAGGATACTGGCCCCCTGGGGATCAAGACGCATATGCAGATCCCGCTGGGTATGCCGACGCTGGGTGGCCCGACCTCGACGGCATCCGGCCTGGTGTTCTTCGCTGGCACTCAGGACTACTACCTGCGTGCACTCGACTCGAAAACCGGCAAGGAAGTCTGGAAGGCCCGCTTGCCAGTGGGCGCCGTGGCGGCCCCGCTGATCTACAAGTCGCCCGCCACCGGCAAACAGTACGTGGTGATCTCCGCTGGCGGTATGAGCCACTCGCCAGATGTGGGCGACTACATCATCGCGTACGCGCTGCCTGACAGCAGCAAGCTGTAACGCTTCGTTGATGCGCTGAGACAAATCCCCGTTCGCGGGGATTTGTCTTGTCAGTCGGCCCGCTCGCAAGCCTGGGCTGTGCAACGATTTCTCATGCTAGGGGGCCTGCCCACCATGTCATTACCACTCAGCACCGTGCTGGCCCGTAGCCTGTGCTGCGGCTTATCTCTGTGTTTATTGCCCCTGCCTTGCGCACTGGCAGGCACTGCCAGCCTGATGACGCAACCTACGCTCACTGGCAACTGGGGCGGCCAGCGCCAGAAGATGGAAGAGCAAGGCATAAAGCTGACGGGTGACTACACCTCGGAAACGCTTTCCAACCTGAATGGCGGCATCAAACGTGGCACCCGCTATGCACAACAGATACGTCTGGGCGCGCAGTTTGACTTGAGCAAACTGCTCGACATTCCAGATGCAGGTCGCGTGCAGGTGCTGGTCAATGACCGTCGCGGCCACAGTGCCACCGAAGACCTGATTGGCAACCGCATGTCCGCGCAAGAAATCTATGGGGGCGAGTACACCCGGCTGACGGAGTTGAGTTACCAGCGCAATCTGTTCTCCCCGGATCTGTCCGCCAAGGTTGGCTACATGGTCATGGGTACCGAGTTTGGTGGCATGCCGATCCTGGCCAACTTTGTCAGCGCCGGCTTTTGTGCCCACCCGTTGACCATGTCCAGCGGCAGTGGCTGGGGTAACTATCCGACAGCCCATTGGGGGGGCGAGTTGCGTTATGACGTCAACCCGTCGCTGACGCTGCAAACGGCGCTGTTCCAAGTCAACCCGGAGTACAACGCGCGCGTATCCAAAGCCTTCGCCATGCCCAGCAATGGTACGACGGGGGCCATCATGCCGCTGGAGGCGATCATCAATAGCCGCGCTTTCCTGAACGGGCAGTACAAGGTGGGCTGGTACTACGACACCTCCGATTACCCCAAGATTGGCGGTACCGGTATAAGCAGCAGTCGTACCGGCGCTTACTTGCTGGTAGACCAGGCGATCTGGCGCGATGAGCAAGACCCTGCCAGTGCCCTAAGGTTGTTCGGGCAAGCTGCCACCAGTAACGCTGCGACCTCACCAATGCGTCGCTGGTACTCAATGGGCCTAGTTAGGCAAAAGCCGTTTGATAGCCGCCCTCAAGACTCCATTTCCTTTGGCTATGGCCGCGCCGTGATCAACCCGCGTACCCGCGATGTGCAGGAAGCCGCTGCAGTCGGTGCAGAGCAATATGCCATGTTCAGTGGCCTGGATAGCGGCGAGCAAGTGCTGGAGCTGAACTACGGTGCGCAAGTGACCCCCTGGTTACTGCTGCGCCCTGACGTGCAGTACTACATCGAGCCTGGTGCATTCTTTGGAAAGCAAAGAGGAAACGCGCTGGCGGTTGGGTTGCAAGTAAAAATGATGCTTTAATGGCTTTCTGAATCGCCCCTGCTTTCCTAGACACTCTCCAAGCTCAGGAAATAGCGTTTCTCATACTCTACTGGAGACAGCTGCATAGCACTGCTGTGTCGACGCTTAGGGTTATAGAACATTTCGATGTAATCGAAAATATCACTTCGGGCTTCGTCACGCGTTGCGTAGATCTTTCGTCGGATTCGCTCCCGCTTCAAAAGCTGGAAAAAGCTCTCCGCTACGGCATTGTCGTGGCAGTTTCCCCGTCGGCTCATGCTGCTGATCACATTATTGGCCTTCAGGAAGCTTTGCCAATCTGAGCTACTGAACTGACTGCCTTGGTCTGAGTGAATCATCACTTGCTGCTGTGGCTTGCGTCGCCACACGGCCATCAGCATGGCGTCGATGGCCAGGTCGCTGCTCATTCTGGGCTTCATTGACCAACCAATGACTTGGCGGGAGAACAGATCCAGCACTACCGCCAGGTACAGCCACCCTTCATAGGTGCGGATGTAGGTGATATCGGTCACCCAGACTTTATTCGTCTCACTGACCTTGAACTGCCGGGCCAGATGGTTGGGGGATGCCACTGTTGGTTGTCCGCCATAAAACCCAGTACGACGGCGATAGCCCGTTTGCGAACGCAGCCCCTCTGCCTGCATCAAGCGACCGACTCGATTTTGCCCACAGATCTCTCCTAGCTCTCGCAGGTCATCGTGAATCTTGCGATAGCCATACACGCCGCCGCTTTCTAACCAGGCCTGCTTGATCAAGCCAAGCAGGCGCTGATCTTCTTTGGCTCGGGCAGATTGAGGTTCGGCCAACCAAGCGTAGTAGCCGCTGGGATGCACCTTGAGGGTTTGGCAAAGGCGCCGCACCGGGTAATGCGTCGAGTGCTTTTTGATGAAGGCGTACTTCAGTTGCACTCCTTGGCAAAGTACGCGGCGGCCTTTTTTAAGATGTCTCGCTCTTCAGTCACGCGCTTGAGTTCTGCGCGAAGCTTGCGCAGTTCGGCTTGCTGCTCATCGTCTTGCTGACGCTGCTCTTGGGGTTTGCTGTAGAGCTTGATCCAGGCGTAGAGGCTGTGAACAGACATGCCCAGGCGCTGGGCAACATCGGCGACAGGATTGCCTTTCTCGGTCACTTGCTTGACCGCTTCGATCTTGAATTCTTCGGGGTAACGCTGACGACTCATGGCACCTCCTATTTGGGCCTCATTATGAGGCTTGGAGGTGTCTACGAAACCAGGGGCGATTCAGTGCTGGGATGGCTAGGTAGATGGTCAATGATCTTTTCATGGGTCACCATTTCCTATCGTCGCTTTGGGTGTTTTTATGCCCAAGGACGCAAGCGTCGTAGCTATTTGTTTGAGAAATAGCTGGTCCTGGCGTCGATGTATCGCACTCAATGGGGGTAGGATTTTCTGGCGCTTCACAGCCGTTGAGCAGCAGTGCGCTCAGAATCAGGAACCGTTTAAGTTGTGCGTGCATGCTTTTTTCCTCACCAGCCCTTATCAGCGCTTGGGCTGTTTCGGCTACTCAAGGCTCGTTTGTCAGCTGCGGTGTGTTGAGCGTCGCGATCAACACGGACTTGAGCGCTTGTAGCCTGGGCGTTTTGCTGAGCAATCAGCAAGCTGCGAATTTGCAGCAACTGATTTGCCTGTGCGCTAATTCGCCCAGTCTAGGGGGCTATAGATCGCCAGTCATCAGTAGCTCTCTCAGTATGCTGAGATTTTTCCTGATTTCAGCTTCTACCTTTCCAGAATAATCAAGTGCCTCAAGCGTATTCTTTGTTTGGTTCATTGCCTCTGCTATTATATCAATGGCAGTTTTTCTTGATGCTGCCATATTTTCTAGAGTCTGTTCCCCTGCATTTAGCATTGTTACGATATCTTGTTTGCTTAACTTATCATAATTCACGTTACGGAGTTGCTCTAGTATTAACTCTTGATCCGACATATATGATCCTCTTTATTATTATCGATTTGTTGTTTATGATAATATTAATTATTTCATTGTTCCAGAAAAAAACAGCTGGGATAGTGTATCATAAAAAATATATTTCGAGCGAATGGGGAAAGTCGGTCGAGCCATGCGCATAACCAATCCATGGCATTGGACGCACAGTATATCGTTACCGGTGGATAAATGAATTAACCGCTCAATCCACTAGGTTGCGACGACGCAATCAGTTCGTGGACGGTGCGGTTTATCTATTACCCCCTCTAGATAAATGAGCAGGGACAAACTTCGCCACCCAAGATAGCACTTTTTCTACCGGCATGGGTTTCGCAATACCATAGCCTTGCGCTACATCACAACCTAGGTTCATCAGCAACACTTCGTGCTCAACCGTTTCCACCCCTTCAGCAATAACCTCGCGGTTAAACGATTTCGCTAGGCCGATGATCGCCTTAGTCAGCCCCAATCTGTCTTTATCGATGAGTATGTCGCGTATAAAAGATTTGTCTATCTTGATTGACTGCGTGGGCAGTTGTTTAAGGTAGCTCAGCGATGAATACCCGGTTCCAAAGTCGTCCAACGAAAATGTCACACCCAGATCCTGGCAAGCAATGAGGCACTGAGTGACATGTGGTAAGTGTTCTATCGCCACTGATTCGGTAATCTCAATATCCAACATCTGCGGCAAAACATTAGGGTGGCTGTCCAGCAAAAACTTTAGGGACTTTACAAAGTTTTCTTTTTTCAAATGTAATGCTGCAATGTTTACACTCACAGACCACGAATGACCCAAGTCCGCCCATTGTTCTATTTGACTGAGCGCCTGATCTATGACCCACTCGCCGATCTCCACGATCAGATCGCTCTGCTCAATCAACGGTATAAAATACTGCGGTAATATAAGTCCATCTCGCGGATGCTGCCAACGCAATAGTGCTTCAAAACCAATCACTGCCCCACTGCTCAAACTTATTTTTGGTTGATAATGCAAGCATAACTCACCATCATGTAACGCTTGGCGAACCCGTATTACGGTATCAAAAGCTGATTTATCCATCTTATCTTTTGATACATCAAACAAATGGAAACAGTTACGGCCACTTTGTTTGGCCTTATACATAGCCTGATCGGCATGACGTAGCAGTGTATCGGCATTCTCATTATCGTTTGGATAGAGCGTCACACCGATACTGGCGGAAATATTAATGCCTATGCCATCGATGATGTAGACCGCGGAAAGGGCAGCTAAAAGCCTCTGCAGGGCGCTTTCCAACACCTTGGGATCCCGCACACCCAAAATCAGCACGAACTCATCGCCTCCCAAACGGGCTACGGTATCTTCGATACGCATACTATGTTTCAGGCGATCAGCCACCGCCACTAACAGACGATCACCTATCTCGTGGCCATAGCGGTCGTTAATCTGCTTAAACCCATCGAGATCAAGCACGCCCACGGCAACCGTGCTGGGCTGGCTCTTTGCTTTGACAATAGCCTGATCAAGCGCTTTGGACAGCAAAAAACGATTTGGAAGACCCGTCAGCTCGTCGTGCTCAGCCTGCCATTGCAAGGTTTCCAGAAACTTCCGCTTTTCGGTCACATCGAAACGAATGGAAACGTATTTCTGCACCCGCTGGCTGGCATCATCGTACATGGGTACAATGGTGCTCTCTACCCAATACAGGCTGCCATCCTTTTTACGGTTGCAAATTTCACCTTTCCATACCTGCCCACGTGAAACTTTTTTCCACATATCAATAAAGAACTCAGGGGGATGCTGCCCTGAGTTTAGTATGCGGTGGTTTTGCCCAATCAACTCCTGTGCGCTATAGCCAGAAATATCACAGAACTGTTCATTGACATAGGTGATTATTCCGGATTTATCGGTTTCCGAGAAAATAGCTGCCGCATCCACCGCTGCACGGTATCTCGCACTCATATATAAACCTAATTCACCAAAATAGTCATAAGGTCACTACCTGTTGAACCGTTCAACCAACGAGTTTAAACCACGGGATGTACTTTCAAGTTCGCGGCCACGAATCACGGCGGAGTTAGCATTCTTCGCTGTTCTCTCAACCGTTCCCGCTACGTTATTAATCTGCCGAGCAATATCTTCAGCGACACTAGCCTGCTCTTCTGAAGCGGCTGCCATTTGCTGGCTCATACCACTGATCCGTTCAACAGCATCGCGAATGCCTTGGAGAGCACACTGCGCCTCTATAACTTGCTGTACACCGTGGTCGGCCTCGCGAATACCGAGTTTGGCAATGCTCACAGCCTCATCTGCGCCTTTTTTAAGGGTTTCAATGACGTTTTGAATTTGTTGAGTCGATACGCGGGTTTTAGCGGCCAAGGCCCGGACTTCATCAGCTACTACCGCAAAACCACGACCCTGCTCACCAGCCCTAGCCGCTTCAATTGCAGCGTTGAGAGCGAGTAGGTTGGTTTGATCAGCAATGGCTTGAATCACCCCCGCAGCAGCCATAATTTGCTGGGTTTCATTGGCAAGGTAATCCACAGCAGTGCTGATATTCGTGACGGTACTGGCCAGCAACTGAATGGCCTCACGGGAAGTACCGGCGACTTTATCACCTTGTTCAGCCAGTTCATTTGCTGCTTGCGCTTCCATGGCGGTTTTTTGAACATGCCCTGCCACTTCGTTGATTGAGGCCGCCATCTCCGTCATGGCGGCTGCCGTCATGTCCGTTTCCGCTCGCTGCTCCAGCAAGGCATTTTCAGTTTGGTTCGAGATTAAGGAGGAATGCGCAGCGGCTTCAGCCACTTGGCTGGCCAGATCGCTTAGCCGAGTCAGTGCGGTTTTAAGGCGTGCATCCTCACTAATCAATATCATTTCCAACTGCGCTGAAGGGCCATACGTATCGCTGTAAGTGATGGCGCTAATCGGATCTGAAAAAGCGTCAGGGGCGCATTTCATGATATGACTCAACTGATGTTCCAGCCGCGTATAGGACCACCATCCTGTAACGAGAAAGAGCACGGCAGTTACCGCTTGTGCTGCCAGGCTTGGCAGCACGCTAGCCGCACCTATTGCCAACGCAGCCGCAGTTGCAGGTAAGACCATCCTCCTCATGAATGCCGCATAATGACGATTTTGGGGAATGGAATTTTTACCTGCACGCAACCGGTCATACAGCTTTTGTGCGCGATCAATTTGCTCCCGAGTCGGCTTGACTCTAACGGACTCGTAGCCTGTTAAGCGGCCATCTTCGAGAATAGGTGTCACATACGCACTGACCCAATAGAAGTCACCATTCTTGCAGCGATTCTTGATGATACCCATCCAGCTTTTGCCAGCCTTCAGATAGCCCCACATCAGCCCGAAAACAGCTGGAGGCATGTCGGGATGACGAACCAAATTGTGCGGACTGCCCAACAACTCTTCACGAGAATAGCCACTTATTCTCATAAACTCGTCATTCACATAGGAAATATTCCCATTCGTATCCGTAGCAGAGATCAATCGCTGCTGGACTGGAAATATTTGTTCAACGGTTGTGACAGGCAGGTTCGAGCGCAAGATGAGTCTCCATGAGCAATAATGTCATTATGCCATAATGGATGCTCCGATCAACTTGTCGTGCAGCCGCGGCAAGTTGCAATTTTCCAGGCACCTACAGCGTCATTGGACGAAAAGTGACCGAAAAATCATGTACGGAGAGCTTTTTCGACCGGTTCTCCGTGTTAAACGCGAACCTCACCCATACCCATGAGCCGTTTTCGAACCCTCCACAGGTTTGCCAGGGCGAACAGCGTGGTCAACTGAGCCGTGTTTTTCATCAGCCCACGAAAACGTACTTTCACGTAACCAAACTGCCGCTTGATCACGCGAAACGGATGCTCGACCTTGGCCCGTGTCTGAGCCTTGCAGAACTCGATCTTGCGCTTGGCTTTGTACAGTACGCTGCGCTGGTTCAGCTTGGAATAGGTGCTGCGACGCGCTGCAATCTGCCAGATCACCCCCCGATTTTCATGCTCTTCGCGCCTTTCGACACCGGTGTAACCGGCATCTGCATACACGGCGTTTTCTTCGCCATGCAGCAGTTCAGCCACCTGCGTGACATCGGCCACATTGGCAGCGGTGCCATGGACGTGATGCACCAGGCCGGACTCGACATCGGCACCGATGTGCGCCTTCATCCCGAAGAAATACTGACCGCCTTTCTTGGTCTGGTGCATCTCGGGATCACGCTTGCCTTCTTTATTTTTGGTCGAGCTGGGGGCATGAATAATGGTGGCATCGACGATGGTGCCTTGGCGCAGCGGCAGGCCTTTTTCCTGCAGATAACCATTGATGACCGCAAGGATTGCCGGTGCGAGCTGATGCTTCTCCAGCAAGTGCCGGAAGTTCATGATCGTGGTGTCTTCGGGGATTGGCGCGCTCAGCGTCAGGCGTGCGAACTGGCGCATGGGCGTGATTTCGTAGAGCGCTACTTCCATGGCCGGGTCGCTCAGGGAGAACCAGTTCTGCAACAGATGGATGCGCAGCATGGTTTCCAGAGGATAGGGTTTTCTACCGCCGCCGGCCTTGGGGTAGAACGGTTCGATCAGCTCCAGCAGGCCTGCCCAGGGCACCACCTGATCCATTTCGGCGAGGAAGCGCTCTCGGCGGGTTTGCTTGCGCTTGCCGGCGTACTCAAAGTCGGAAAAGCTCATCTGGCTCATGGGCGGCTCGGATCAGGTGTTGCGGGGATTCTCGCATAACTGAAGGCTTGTTCGGAGATTCCCTAGCAAGCTGATTGGCGGCCTGGATGGCTTGCATCTGGCCTTCCGCGCTGGTGGCCTGTCGCTGAAGTCCAGCGAGTTCACCAGCGTCTTTGCGCAATGTTTCCTGTTGTTTTGAGACGCTGGTAAGCAGGGCATCATTCGCACGCTTCTTTGTGGAGCTGGCCTCTTTCTGGGCTTGTGCAATGGCTTGTTGATCCGATACACCGCACGCGTCCGAGCCTATGCAAGGTGCGCTTTCGTAGTGGGCTGTATCCTGGTAACGCTCAAGATATTTCTGCAGGCTGCCAGCTTGGGTCTTGTAGTAGCTGAGCGTGTCCTGAGCAGCGAGAAGCATAGAAATCGTCTCATCGGCCTGACTCCAGATGTAGTCTGCTGGAGCCGCTGAGTTTCGCAGCATGATCTGGTACTGCTGCAATTGGGTTTTGTACTGCTCGATCTGCTTCGTCACCGCAGCGACATTTTGAATCGCGCTGACAGTCGTCTGGCTCAGATTCACTCCATCCACAACAGGGATTCCGGCGAATGCAAGGTGAAAGGGCAGGGCGCTGGCTACCGCGAAAATCCACTGCTGTTTCTTCGATTTTTTCATAGGGACTCCAGAGGTGAAGGCTCGATTTTTTTAGCCGCTAAAATTTCAGTGCCTGGACCAGCCGAAGCATCTCGTCTTGATTGGCCTCAATGCGTTTCAGCAGCGCTCGTACCATGCCTGGTGTTAGGGGAGTACCGCAGGCCGTCAATTTGGCGTCATCGGTTAGCCATAGCTTCAGAAGTCCACCAAGGCGGCCTTGGTCAGCGTTGATCTTTACGATCTGCGCTACGTACTGGGAGTCGAGCGTGCTTGTAATCTCATAGCCGAGGCTCAGGCGCCGCAGGTACTCAGCGACCGTCAGGCTCGCCTTGGATGCGTTTTCTTTAATGGTTAGCTCCTCACACGGTAATACCGGCACACGTAAATGCTTTCCGTGTTTACGGGTATCTCTCTCAGCTTCATTGCGGTTCATGGTCTGACCTCTCTTTGGTGTTCACAGAGTCGCGGCAGCGACTGCCTCGCAGAGCAAGACAGCATTGAGCGCCGAAGGCGCGAATACGCGAGAGTGAAATTAGATAGCCGACTTGTCGGTTAGCTAACTTCACCTGTCTTGCCCTGAATATTCGTGTTGCTGGCATGAAAGTCAGCAGTGATCTCGAGTAAACAATAGCGTTGCTACAGCGTTCAGTTATGGCTGATCGCTGAAATAACGACAGTGATCGGATATTGAACGCTAGGGCAACGATTGTTCGGCACAGCAACGGTTCGGGATATTTATTGGTCACCGCAGTGCACGGGTAGCAACCTCTTGGCGTAGCGACGAAACGCTTGATAGCCAAAGTCGATAGATCCCTCATCATGCAAAGTCGTCCATATCCCTAACAAAGACCAACCACCTTGAATCGCTTGCAGAATGTCCTCACGTAGCAGGATGAACTTGGCTAGGTTTTTAGCCGGGCTTGAGGGCGGATAGGTTGCAGCTACTCGTTCCGCGATCCGTACAGTAAGTGGCTTCATTTCAATCTCCTGGACGACTATGTCTCAGAGCTATGGTCTGGCCCTTCAATTGTCAAAATTCGAACTGGTGATAAGCCAGAGCTAGACCTGTTTATCTTCAACTTCTTTAAATATTCCTTTCCTACGGTAGACCGACTTTCGTTCTTGACAGTTGAGGGGCTTTCTTTCGGACTTGCTGTCGGGGTGCTGGGAGGCGCGTTATCGGCACTCGCTGGCTCCCATGCGGATGATTGGTCCTTGAAGTTGTAACTGCCATCTCGGTATCGCTTGATCACTCCGTGGAACCACCTGATCGCTGTTGTTTTGATCGATCCTGCTTTGATGGCAGCTGACGAGCTCGTTCAGCATCCGCTGCTGGTCAACGGGTGCAACCTGCTCCAGCGCCTTGAAAATCTGGCTCCTGGTCTCTGCGGAGACCAATGCCGACAACCGCAGCGGAGGATCCCCGGCCACTGGGGCTGAGTCGAGCGACGTAGTAGTTTTTTTATTTTTTGGTCTTATTGTTTGTTTAGTATTTATATGTACTTGTTTGTCCGGGTTCGGCTTGTCCGTCTTCGGCTTATCCATGTTTGGATTTTCACGATATGGTGCAGAGTCGGCCCTCTCAGACGGTTCGTCAGAGATATGCCACACCGTTTTTGCGAATCGACCTCGGGAGTCATGGGTGCGCTCAATGCTCAAATAGCCAGCGGTCTCAAGTTCATGCAGTCCGCTCCTGGTTGCGGCTGCACCAGTGCCATTTTTCTTGGATAGCGACTCCATTGTCAGATATGGATAGCCTGGGGGTAGGGACAGCAATTTCACCAATAGTCCTAACGATTTCCAGCTCAGGTTTTGGTCGCTTATTACATCATTAGGGATAATTGTGAAATGGCTGGAAACCTTCCTTTTGACAATTAGGGATATAGACATCTTCGTCAGCCCTGCTCAAGTACCTTGGCTACATCTGCTGTCCGGAAATATACCCTCCGGCCGATCCGAACCTTGCAAGGAAGAAATTTTCTGGATACCTCGTTATCCCCGCTCAGGCTGATTCTCAAACCATCTTTGCTTCTGTGCAATACCTCGGCTAGCTGGTCAATGGAAAGCAGCGGAGCGCCGTTGTATTTCTCTAAAATGGCTTGCTCGGTGTTCATGAGAATGCTCCAGGTTCAACGATCTAAAACAATGTTAAAGAAGTTTCGTGGAGCTTAAAATGCTTTTGTGTAATTTGGCAAGGTTGAAATTAAATTTCCTTCGTTATCAATGCTGTATGGGCGGGAGTTTCGATATATAGGTTATTTATTCTGTTTCTAGTTAGTTGCTTATTGTTCGGTTGTCTTGTTGCTGTTTTGGATTGGGGTGCGTGATGAGAATTTTAGCCGCTAAAATTCTCATCTTTTTGTTCGGTATACCGAAATCTCATGGCGCGCTTAAATAAGCTAGAGCTAGTGTTTAGCTAAACTCCTTAACGTTGCGCTTCTTGATTTTATCAATCTTTTTAACTAAATCTTCTGATCGGAGATGTGTATATCGTTTCAGCATCTGCATGGATCTGTGCCCGCTTATCGCTGAAACTTCTTGGTCAGACAAGCCGCCTTCGACTAGCCGACTCACTGCTTCATGTCTTAAGTCGTGAAATCTAAAATCTGACAAGCCAAGCTCTTTAACCAGCAGCCCCCATATCTTGGTGAAAGCATAGGGCCGGCGTTTCCCGTCTTTGCCCGGCTCGCCAAAGAAAACCAGGTGGCAATCGTTTGGTCGTGCGGGGTTCGTCATGGCCGCCTTGAAAAGCTCTGTCGCATGTTTGCTCAGAGGTACCGTTCGCTGACTATCGTTTTTTGTATCCACGAGCTTCACTATGCGCCGTTCTAGGTCGACCATAGGCCTACGAAGGGTACTGATTTCGGCAGAGCGCATTCCCGTCTCTAGGGCAATGCCGACGATCCAGCCAAGCATTGGGTTACTGTGTTTGTTCACTGCGGCCATCAGCCGTCTTTCCTCGTCGACAGATAGCCGACGATTTCGGCCTTCACCAGGACTCGGCTTGCGGATGTTCAGCACTGGGTTGAACGTCAGGCCCAAGCCCCATTCCTGAATGGCTACAGTGAACAGGTGGCTCAGGAGGGCCAGCTCTAAGCGCACGGTATTATTGCTAGTGGTACCAGAGCGCCCTTTCTCGTTTAGGCGCTTGTCCCGGTAATTGGCGATAATTTCAGCAGAGAGAGCCGCAAGTGAATACTTACCTAAGTGCTCGGTGAGCTTCTTGGCTTTCGAGGTCTCGCCGCGTTGGGTGGTAGGCTTCTTGGTGGGGGTGATGTCTTTGAGGTAGCGCTTAAGCGCTGCTTCGAGCGTCATGCGCTCAGAGCCGCTGCGCTGTATATACACACCGCGCACCATCTCGTCTTCGGTGCGTCGTGACCAATCCTCGGCGTCGCGTTTGGTGCGGAAGGTTTTGGCGTTGGTCGGCCATCCGGTCTTACGGATAACGGCCTTCCAGGTGCCGGCAGGGGTTTTGACGATTGTAGCCATCTGAAGGACTCCAAAGGCGTGCAAGCGAAGCCGCACTGTACCTAATTTGTACCTTTAGACCATAGGACTGTAGCTCAGGTGGTTCCGCCAAAAACACGAAAGCCGCGCAATGCGCGGCTTTGAGATTGGTGGGCCCACACGGACTCGAACCGTGGACCAAAGGATTATGAGTCCTCTGCTCTAACCAACTGAGCTATAGGCCCTCAGTAAGTGGCCGGATTATAACGAGGGTTTCGCACCTGTGCCATCTGAAAGATCCGATAGTGCTATGCGAAGAAACGCAGCCGCGAACTCCTCTGGCGGCAGCGGCAGGCTAACGATGTAGCCCTGGATCTGTTCGCAGCCCTCGGCCGCCAGGAAGCGCTGCTGGGCCTGGTTCTCCACGCCTTCGGCAATGATGCTCAGTTGCATGCTGCGGCCCAGGGCAATGATCGCGCGAGCGATGGCGGCGTCGTGCGGGTCGTCGGGCAGGCCGCGGATGAACGATTTGTCGATCTTCAGAATGTCCAGCGGCAGGCGCTTGAGATAGCTCAGCGATGAATAGCCGGTACCAAAGTCGTCGATGGCCAGTTGCACGCCCAGTTTTTTCAACTGGTACAACACGGCCAAGGCTTCTTCAGCCTGGCTCATGATGAAGTTTTCGGTGATCTCCAACTGCAGGTCACCCGCCTTGAGCTGGTAGTGCTTGAGCAGTTGTTCGATGCGCCGGGCCAGGTGCGGCTGGCGTAGCTGGGCGCCGGCGAGGTTGATCGACAGTGGGCCGAAGGGTTCGTAGTGCTGCTTCCAGACCTGCATCTGCCGGCAGGCCTGCTCCAGTACCCAGTCGCCAAGCTGGAGGATGGTGCCGTTCTCTTCAGCCAGGTGGATAAAGTGCTCCGGCGGTACTTCACCAAAGGTCGGGTGGCTCCAGCGGATCAGCGCCTCGGCGCCGACCAGGTTCTGGGTCTTGAGGCTGAGCTTGGGCTGGAAGCACAGGCTCATTTCGTTGCGTTCGACGGCACGGCGCAGCTCGTGCTCCAGGGCGATGCGCTCGCTGGCCTGGGCGGTGAGGTCGCGGGTGTAGGCTTCGACGCGGTTGCGGCCTTTGGCCTTGGAGCGGTACATGGCTGCGTCGGCGTTGCGGATCAGCGTGGCCACGTCGGTGCCGTCCTGTGGATACAGGCTGATGCCGATGCTTGCACTGGTGAAGAACTCGTGCTCGCCGGCCTGGAACGGTGCGACGAAGCAGGCCAGCAGCTTGTTGGCGATGGTACTGGCGTCACTGGGCTTGTGCAGGCCGGGCAGCAGGATGATGAACTCGTCGCCGCCCAGGCGGGCCACGGTGTCGACGTCGCGCACTTGCTCCTTCAGGCGCTGGGCGATGCCCTTGAGCAGCAGGTCGCCGACAGGGTGGCCGAGGCTGTCGTTGATGTGCTTGAAGCGGTCGAGGTCGAGGAACAGCACCGCGCCCTGGCGGTTGGACACCTGCGCGCAGGTGAGTACGGCTTGCAGGCGGTTTTCGAACAAGGCGCGGTTGGGCAGGCCGGTCAGCGGGTCGTGGTGGGCCTGGTAGTCGAGCTTGGCCTGGGCGTGCTTGAGGCTGGAAATGTCGGCGAACACGGCAACGAAGTGGGTGATCTCGCGTTCGTTGTTGCGCACGGCGCTGATGGTCAGCCAGCCGGGGTACAGTTCGCCGTTCTTGCGCTTGTTGTAGATCTCGCCTTGCCAGTGGCCCTCGGCAGTAAGCTGGTGCCACATGGCGGCATAGAAAGCGCTGTCGTGCTGGCCTGAGGCAAGCAGGCGCGGGGTTTGGCCGAGGGCTTCAATCTCGCTGTAGCCGGTGATTTCGCTGAAGGCGCGGTTGACGGCACTGATGCGCTGGTCGATGTCGGTGATCAACACGCCTTCGGCGGTGTTCTCGAACACGGTGGCTGCCAGTTGCAGTTTTTCTTGCATCAGGTGGCGTTCGGTGATGTCGCGGGCGATGGTCAGCATACAGTCGACGCCGGCAATCGGCAGGGGCCTGGCAGACAGCTCGCACAGGCGGATCTGCCCGTCGCTGCGGCGGATGTGGCAGGTGAAGTCTCGCACGAAGCCGTCGCGGTTGAGCTGGTCGACCATGCGTTTACGTTCGTTGAGGTCGACCCAGATACCCAGGTCAAGCGAGGTCTGGTCGATGGTCGGGTTAAGGTCATAGCCGGTCAGGCGGCAGAAGCCTTCGTTAACCTCAAGTAGCAAACCGTCGCTCTGGCGCGACAACAGCAGGCCGTCGGGCGATGCGTGGAAGGCCTTGGCGAATTTCTCTTCCGAAGTTTGCAGTTGCCCTTGGGTTTCTTTGAGTTGGCTGATGTCGCGCACTGCCACCACCAGCGCCGGGATGCCGTCGAGCTCAAAGGTTTCGGCCGAGGTCAGGCCGGTGAACAGTTGGCCGTTGCTGCGGCGGAAGCTCATTTCCAGGTTGCGGATGCCGCCCTGGTGCAGGCGCTCAAGTAGCGGGGGACCGGAGCCCTCGACACCCCAGAGGTGCAGATCGGTGGCGCTGCGGCCGAGTACCTGTCCCGCGGTCAGGCCGATCTGTTCTTCGAACGCTTCGTTCACCTCCAGCAGGCAGCCGTCGCTGTGGCGGGCAATCAGCAGAATGTCGGGGCACTGCTGGAACACCGAGGCAAACTTTTGCTCGGAGAGGCGCAGGGCGTCCTCGGTGCGTTTGGTTTCGCTGATGTCGATCATCAGCCCGCGCATCACCGGCTGGTGCCCGTGCTCGATCATGCTGACGATATTGCGTACCCACAGTGGCTGGCCATCGGCCCGGATCACCCGGTAGTCCAGGCTGTGGTCGCGCCCGGCTGCGGTTTCGCTGTCGCAGTAGGCTTGGGCCCAGAGGGCGTCATCCGGGTGCAGGATGCTGCGCCAGAAGCCCGGCTTGAGCCAGTTGCTCAGCGGGTAGCCAAGCAAGTCTTCGGCATGCGGTGAGACATAGCTGTAGGTGAAATCGTTGGCATCGGCTTCCCAGGCGATGGCTGACAGGCTCTCGACCAGGCCGCGGTAGTGGTACTCGCTGCTGCGCAGTTCCTGCTCCAGGGCGATGCGCCGGGAAATCTCCGAACTGAGCCGGCGGTTGATACGGATGACCACGGCCAGAATGGCCATCAGCAACAGCACCGTTGGCAGGCCATACACCAGCAGGTCGGACCAGAACATCCGTTGGTCGACCACATTGCCCACCCAGCGCTGCTGGATCTGGCTGACTTCGCCGCTGCTCATGTCGGCCATGACTTTGTCCAAAATGCCCACCAGCACTTTGTTGTCGCGTGGAGCAGCCATGGCCAGCTGGTAGCGGTAGGGGGTTTCACCACTGACGTAGAGGCCGTCGAGCTTGAGCTGGCGCAGGCTCCAGATGCTTGAGGCCAGGTCGCCGACCACCGCGTCCACTTGATCGGTGGCCAAGGCCTGCAGTGTGGAGCTTACGTTGGGCATCGCCACCAGGTTGAGGTCGGGATGATGGGTACGCAGCAGTTCGTGCGGGGCGTAGTTTTCGACCACGGCAATCTTCAGGCCGTACAGGTCCTCCAGTTTGCGTGGTTGTGCGCCGCCTTTGTGGGCGAGTATGACAATCGGGAAGTCGAGGTACGGGCGGGTGAAGGCCAGGTAGCCCTGGCGTTCGGGGGTGGACATGATGCCGGGCAGCAGGTCGATGCGGTTTTCCCGCGCCTGCGCCAATACCTCGGTCCAGCTGCTGGGCTCGACCGGTTTGAGCGTCACGCCCAAGCGTTGCTGGATCGCGGCGATGTAATCGGCGGCCAATCCCTGGTACCGGCCCTCCTGGTCGCGAAACTCGAACGGTGGCCAAGAGGCGTCTACGCCCAGGCTCAGCTGCGGGTGGGCAGCCAACCAGGCTTTCTCCTCGTCTGTCAGGGTCAGGGCGCCGGCCGTCGTGTTCCACAAAATCAGGAGCAGCAGCAGAATGGCCGGCATGAGCGGCATAGCGGCCTCGCATTTTTGGGGTCTGACGTCGAGTGTAGACGGGCATTGCGCAAGCGTGGGGTAAGCGAGATACGGGTAGGAGCAGCCTTGTGCTGCGAAAGGGCCGGTATGGGCGAAAGGTGTTCGGTATCCCGTATGGCCTCTTCGCAGCACAAGGCTGCTCCTACAGGGACCGCGAGCGTTTCAAAAAGCAGAAAAGAAAAACCCCGGCCTGGGCCGGGGTTTTGTCATCACTCGTCGAGGAAGGAGCGCAGATGCTCGCTGCGAGTCGGGTGGCGCAGTTTGCGCAACGCCTTCGCTTCGATCTGACGGATCCGCTCACGCGTTACGTCAAACTGCTTGCCCACCTCTTCGAGGGTGTGGTCGGTGTTCATGTCGATACCGAAACGCATGCGCAGCACCTTGGCTTCGCGTGCAGTCAGGCCCGAGAGCACGTCACGGGTGGCTTCCTTGAGGCTTTCGACCGTGGCCACGTCAATCGGGGACTGCATGGTCGAGTCCTCGATGAAGTCGCCCAGGTGCGAATCTTCGTCGTCACCGATCGGGGTTTCCATGGAGATCGGCTCTTTGGCGATCTTCAGTACCTTGCGGATCTTGTCCTCAGGCATTTCCATGCGTTCGCCCAGCTCTTCCGGGGTCGGTTCGCGACCCATTTCCTGCAGCATCTGACGGGAAATACGGTTGAGCTTGTTGATCGTCTCGATCATGTGCACCGGAATACGGATGGTGCGTGCCTGGTCGGCGATCGAACGGGTGATCGCCTGACGGATCCACCAGGTGGCGTAAGTCGAGAACTTGTAGCCGCGACGGTATTCGAACTTGTCCACCGCTTTCATCAAGCCGATGTTGCCTTCCTGGATCAGGTCGAGGAACTGCAGGCCACGGTTGGTGTACTTCTTGGCGATGGAGATCACCAGACGCAGGTTCGCCTCGACCATTTCTTTCTTGGCGCGGCGGGCCTTGGCTTCACCGATCGACATGCGACGGTTGATGTCCTTGATCTCGGCAACGGTCAGGCCGGTTTCGGTCTCAAGGTCGATCAGCTTCTGCTGGCAAGCAACGATGGCGGCGTCCTTTTCACCCAGGGCGGCAGCCCATTTGGTGTTGCGCTTGGCCAGGTCACCGCTCCAGGTCTGGTCGGTTTCGTTGCTCGGGAACATGCGCAGGAAGTCGGCACGCGGCATGCGGGCATCACGCACGCACAGCTGCATGATGGCGCGTTCTTGCTGACGCAGACGGTTCAGGGCATCACGAACACGCTCAACCAAAACCTCGAACTGCTTTGGTACCAGCTTGATCGGCATGAACAGGTCGGCGAGGGCTTGCAGGGCCGCGATGCTTTCCTTGTGGTCGCGACCGTTCTTCTTCACGACCTTGGCGGTCGCCTGAAGCTGGTCGGATACCGCACCGAAACGCTGGGCTGCGACTACCGGGTCCGGGCCGCTTTCGGCCTCTTCCTCGTCGTCACTGCTCTCGGCTTCTTCCTCTTCGTCGTCGGACTCTTCCTTCGCGGCAGCGGCCTTGGCGCCAGGGATCGGCACTTCTTCGGTCGGTGCGGCGATGTTGTCGTCAGGGTCGATGTAACCGCTGAGCACGTCGGACAGACGGCCACCCTCGGTGGTGACGCGGTCATATTCGCTGAGAATGTAGTCGACAGTACCCGGGAAGTGGGCGATAGCGCCCATCACTTCACGGATGCCTTCCTCGATACGCTTGGCGATTTCGATTTCGCCTTCGCGGGTCAGCAGCTCGACGGTACCCATTTCGCGCATGTACATGCGCACCGGGTCGGTCGTACGGCCGATATCGGTTTCAACTGCCGCCAACGCAGCAGCGGCTTCTTCGGCCGCGGCTTCGTCGGTGTCGGCTTCCGCCAACAGAAGGGCATCCGCATCCGGAGCACTCTCGAATACGTTGATCCCCATGTCGTTGATCATGCGGATGATGTCTTCCACCTGTTCAGGATCTGAAATATCCTCAGGCAGGTGGTCGTTGACCTCCGCGTAAGTCAGGTAGCCCTGCTCACGACCGCGGGTGATCAACTCTTTGATACGAGACTGCTGTTGCGCTTTTCCGGACATAACACCCTATCCACTGAAGGTCTTGGCGGGCAAAAAACAAGCCGAGGATTATACCCGAGCATGGGCCTCACGCGCCAGATGAGGTCGGCGTTTGTGCGGGAACATTACGGCTCAGCAGGGCGAGAAGCTGGGTTTTTTCCTCGCTGGTCAATTCACTTTGACGTGATTTCCTGAGCAGTTGTTCCAGGCTGCGCTCGCGTTGGCGGGCGGACAAGCTAGTTATAGTGTCGAAAAACTGTTGTTCAAGGTTGTCGGCTACGATCAGCCATTCCTTTTCCGCCAGGGCCCGCAGCAGGCGGCCCTGTTCGGTACCATGCCAACGTGCAATCAGCTGCATTGAGCTTAGCCCAGGATTTTTCTGTGCGGCTTCGATCAATGCCACCAACAGCTGGCTGTACAGGTGTTCTTCGTCGGCAAAGTGGCTGGCATCTTCTACCTTGCCGGCCAGCAATGGGTGGTGCAGCAACGTGCGCAGTGCCGCCAGGGTGGGGGGTTCGACCGGGGCTGGCACACGCGGTGGCGCTTCGTCACGTTGCTGCCAGGGCTTGCCGCCCTTGCGGTTCTTGTCCCAGGGTTTGTCGCTCCACTGCTTTTTGCCACCGCCCTTGTTCGGCTTCCACGCCTGTTCTTGCTGAACGGGGGCGAAGTCGTGCTGCGGCATGTCACCGTAGTCAGGGGTGTAGCTGGCCATGGCGTCGTAGTCGTAGCCAGGGTCGTAGTCCGGCACGTTACTGGCTGCCGGCGCTTGTTGCGCCAGCTGCTCGACCTGCTGCGGGTCCAGGCCGGTGATTTCCTTCAGGCGGTTGCGCATCAGTTGGCGCAGGTTGGCACCGGGGATTTTTTCGATCAACGGTGCGGCCAGGGTTGCCATGTGCGCCTTGCCTTCCAGCGAGCGCGGGTCGGCTTCTACGCCCAGTTGCTCGAAGAAGTAGTCGGCCAGCGGTTGGGCGTGCTGGTTGATGCGGGCCTTGAAGGCATCGGTGCCTTCGGCGCGTACCAGGCTGTCCGGGTCTTCGCCTTCAGGCAGGAACAGAAAGCGCGCGCGGCGGCCGTCCTGCAGGTTCGACAGGGTCGACTCCAGCGCACGCCAGGCGGCCTTGCGCCCGGCTTGGTCGCCGTCGAAGCAGAACAGCACGCTGGGCACTACCCGGAACAGGCGCTTGAGGTGCTCTTCGCTGGTGGCGGTGCCAAGGGTGGCCACGGCATTGCGCAGGCCCTGCTGAGCCAGGGCGATGACGTCCATGTAGCCCTCGACGACGATGATCTCGTCGAGGTTGCGGTTGTGTTTGCGCGCCTCGTACAGCCCGTACAGCTCCTGACCCTTGTGAAACACCGGGGTTTCAGGGGAGTTCAGGTACTTGGGCTTGTCGTCGCCCAGTACCCGGCCGCCGAAGGCGATGATGCGCCCACGGCTGTCGCGGATGGGGAACATCACCCGGTCGCGAAAACGGTCGTAGCGCTTGCCGCTTTCGGCGTTCTCGATCAGCAGGCCGGCATCGATCATGACCTTTTGCTGCAGGGTGTCGGCACCCAGGTGCTTGAGCAGGTTGTCCCAGCCGGGCGGGGCAAAGCCCAGGCAGAAATCGCGAGCGATCTCGCCGGACAGGCCGCGGCCCTTAAGGTAGTCCACCGCAGCCTTGCGGGTCGGGTGGCTACGCAGGGCCTGGCGGTAGAATTCCGAGGCGGCGTCCAGCAGCGGGTACAGTGGCGAGTCGGTTGGCTGGCGAGGCTTCTGGTCGCGACGGCCCTGCTCGCGGGGTACTTCCATGCCGCGGCGCGGGCCAGTTCTTCGACAGCCTGGGGGAAGTCCAGGTTGTCGTGGTCCATGACGAAGCCCAGGGCGTTGCCGCCAGCGCCGCAGCCGAAGCAGTAGTAGAACTGCTTGTCGGGGCTGACCGTGAAGGAAGGTGTTTTTTCCTTGTGGAACGGGCAGCAGGCCGAGTAGTTTTTGCCGGTTTTTTTCAGCTGGACGCGCGAACTCACCACGTCGACGATGTCGAGGCGGTTGATCAGGTCGTCAATGAAACTCTGGGGAATCAGCCCGGCCATGGCAGTCTCGTCATCTGGCAACTGGCAAGTCTAATCGCTCACGCGCCGAATGGGGCGAGTGATGCTTGGGGAAGTGCGAGGGAATGTGTGCTCGTCGCCAGCCCCTAAGGGCCCGTCAGTCGGACGTGCACGTCTGGTCATACAGCAAGAAAGACCAGCTCTGACGTTTCAGGCAGGTTGCCCCTGTGCAGTTCGCATGAAGCTTGTGCGGGGCCTTGAGCTAGCTGCTCAAGTTTGAAACGACCGCTGCCATCGCCCGGCGGTTAGCCGGGCAGGGCAGAAGCTTTGCGTAGAACGTCTGTATTAGTACAGACGAACGGCGCGGCGCTGTTCGCGCTGTACTTTCTTGGCGTGACGCTTAACAGCAGCAGCTGCTTTGCGCTTACGCTCGGCGGTCGGCTTCTCGTAAAACTCGCGGCTACGAACTTCAGCCAGTACACCGGCTTTTTCGCAGGAGCGCTTGAAACGACGCAGAGCTACGTCGAAGGGTTCGTTCTCTTTAACTTTGACGGCTGGCATCCAGGGCTACCTTAATTCATTACCGGGGTAGACGTGCTCCTGGCAAAACAAAGGTGTGCTGGAGAACGTCGGTTTTCAAGGGTTGCGGATGTTAACCCTTAGCAAGCCGGAATGCAAAGCCTCTGATCGAAAACCGCTGGTCGGCATCCGACACGGGGACTATCATGCGCGCCTTCGAATTCAGCCCCCACAAGGGACGAACCCATGCTAGTACTGGGATTGGAAACATCCTGCGACGAAACTGGCGTCGCATTATACGACAGCGAGCGCGGTTTGTTGGCCGACGCACTGTTCAGCCAGATTGACCTGCACCGCGTGTTTGGCGGTGTGGTGCCCGAGCTTGCCTCGCGTGACCACGTAAAGCGCATGTTGCCGCTCATCCGCCAGGTGCTGGAGGAGGCGGGTTGCGTCGCCACCGAGATCGACGCCATTGCCTACACCGCAGGCCCTGGCCTGATCGGCGCATTGCTGGTGGGCGCCTCCTGCGCCCAGGCGCTGGCCTTTGCCTGGGACATTCCGGCGATTGGTGTGCACCACATGGAAGGCCACCTGCTGGCACCGATGCTGGAAGAAAACCCACCGGAGTTTCCGTTCGTCGCTTTGTTGGTTTCAGGCGGGCACACCCAGTTGGTACGCGTCGATGGCATCGGTCAGTACGAACTGCTGGGCGAGAGCCTGGACGATGCCGCCGGCGAAGCGTTCGACAAGACCGCCAAGCTGATCGGCCTCAACTACCCCGGTGGCCCGGAAATCGCGCGCCTGGCCGAGCAGGGTGTACCTGGGCGGTTCGTGTTCCCGCGGCCGATGACTGACCGCCCGGGGCTGGAATTCAGCTTCAGCGGCCTCAAGACCTTCGCCCTCAACACCTGGCAGCAATGCAAGAACGCTGGCGACGACAGCGAGCAAACCCGTTGCGACCTGTCCCTGGCATTCCAGCAGGCAGTGGTGGAAACTTTGACCATCAAGTGCAAGCGGGCGCTCAAGCAGACCGGCCTCAAGCGCCTGGTCATCGCGGGTGGCGTGAGTGCCAACAAGGCCTTGCGTGCGTCCCTTGAGGACATGCTCGCCAGCATCAAGGGCAATGTGTACTACGCGCGCCCGCAGTTCTGTACCGACAACGGCGCGATGATCGCTTACGCCGGTTGCCAGCGCCTTTTGGCCGGGCAGCAGCAGGACCTGGCGATCAGCGTGCAGGCACGCTGGCCGATGGAGCAGTTGCCACCGCTGTAACGATTGAAGCTGAACGTTCAGAAGTGCCGTTCGCGCCCCGCAAACAGGTCGCGCAGGTTGTTGCGGTGGCGCCATACGATCATCACGGTCAGCACGGTGATCGGCAACAGGGCCTCGGGCTCGCGCCAGGCCAGCAATGGCAGGGTCAGTGGCGTAGCAATCAGTGCCGCCAGGGAGCTGGTGCGGGTGAGGTAGAAGGTCAGCAGCCAGGCGCCGATGGCCAGCAGCGCGGCCGGGAAGTACAGGCCCATGAGCATGCCGGCAGCCGTCGCCACGCCCTTGCCGCCCTGGAAGCGGAAGTACAGCGGGAACAGGTGGCCCAGCACCGCGCATACGCCCACCCAGGCTTGCGCGTGCAGGTCCAGCCCGGCAACGCGGGCGAGCAGTACCGGCAAAAGGCCCTTGCACAGGTCGCCAAGCAGGGTCAGGATCGCCAGTTTACGGCCTGCCAGGCGTAGCATGTTGGTGGCGCCGGCATTGCCCGAACCGCTGGAACGCGGGTCCGGGCTGCCCGAAAGGCGGCTGAGGACAATGGCGAAGGACAGTGAGCCGAGCAGGTAGGCGAGCAACGCCAGTAACCAAAACATGCTAACTATTCCGGGCGAGGACGCCCTGATTCTAACGGCGCCAGTCGCCCTTGTCGTGCTGTGGAGAGAAGTGCTTGGACAGAGTGTTCATCGAAGGCCTGGAAGTCGATACCGTCATCGGTGCCTATGACTGGGAGCGGGATATTCGCCAGTGCTTGCGCCTGGACCTGAGCTTTGCCTGGGACAACCGCCCGGCCGCAGCGGGTGACGATTTGAGCCTGGCGCTGGACTATGCCAGCGTGTCGGCGCGCATCCAGGGGTTTGCCGAGCAGGCGCGTTTCGAGTTGGTCGAAACCTTCGCCGAGCGCCTGGTGGCAACCTTGATGGAAGAATTCCATATCCCCTGGGTGCGGTTGAAACTGACCAAGCCAGGTGCGGTACCGGCTGCCCGTGGTGGTGTTGGCGTGGAGATCGAGCGCGGATGTCTCTGAGCACGGTTTACCTGGGCCTGGGCAGCAACATCGACCGTGAGGCGCATTTGTGCGCCGGGCTCGATGCGTTGGCGGGCATCCTGAGCGACATGCGCTGTTCGCCGGCATTCGAAAGCCAGGCGGTGGGGATCAAGAGCGGGCCGTTCATCAACTTCGTGGTAACGGGGCAAACCGCGTTGCCGCTGATCGAGCTGGACCGCCGGTTGAAGTTCATCGAGGCCGACAATGGCCGTTATGCGCCGGACCGCAAAGGGCTGCCGCTGGATATCGATGTGCTGATGTATGACGATCTGCACGGCACCTTCGATGGGTTGGTATTGCCCCGGGCCGAGATCCTGAAGAACGCATTCGTGCTGTGGCCGCTGTCGTTGCTGGCGCCTGAGCTGGTGCATCCAGGGGCGGGCAAGAGCATGGCCCGGTTGTGGCAGCAAGCACAGATTGACCAGGTACTGGCCCCGGTCGCCTTTGAGTGGCGTGGGTTGCAGTTAACACCTGCCTGACTGTTAGGCGCGGTCACTGTGGGAGCGGCCTTGCCGGTCCGGCGCCCCGGCAAGGCCGCTCCCACAGGTGCCGCGCTGCTCAACTGCGCTTGTAAGCCTCAAGCGCTTTCAGCCTCTCGCCTTTGAGTGCTTCGCCAAGTGCCTGGCCTGTCAGCCCAGCCTGTACCAACGGTTTCACATCCACCGCTCGCGCCGCTGCTGCTGCCCCTCGCAGGTAATCGGCCTGTGGATAACCAGGCTTACCATCGCCCAGCGACGCCATCTCGCAAGCGACCACAAAATCCTCAAACCGCTGCGGCCGTCGGTAAACATCAAACTTTTGCAAAAGATCCAGCAGTGCCGTGGCTGGCGAGCTCCAGTGCCTGATTGCTCAAGGCCAGGCACTCTCCGGTCAGTAAGGCCAGCTCCTGGCATTCCCTTGGTGCCTTGAGGCGCTGGTTGACGGCTTTGATCGATGCGGGTGCCAGCCCGTGCAGTAGGCAGGCCCAGCGTACGTGCAGGGGCTGTTCATGTGCTGCTGCCTGCTCCAGTGCCGCCAAGCCCGGGGAATCGTCAGCTAGCTCAGGCAGCAGCGCCTGCAGGGCATCGCAATCGCGCAACACCTGGAAGAAAACCTGGGGTTGTGGCTCCATCAGCGCACGCTCGATCTCCTTCCAGCTGCGCTCGGCAGTCAACGCCTGTAGCTCGCCAGAGGCACTGATCTGGCGCATCAGTTCTAGCGTTTCTTCGGCAACCCGGAAACCCAGTGGTGCATAGCGGGCGGCAAACCGCGCAACGCGCAGCACGCGCAATGGATCTTCGGCGAATGCCGGGGATACATGGCGTAAAATTCGCTTTTCGAGGTCGTCTTTGCCGTGGTGGGGGTCGTACACCGTGCCTGCTTCGTCCTCGGCCATTGCGTTGATGGTCAGGTCACGGCGGATCAGGTCTTCTTCCAGGGTCACGTCAGGGCTGGCGTGAAAAGTGAACCCGCCATACCCACGCCCGCTCTTGCGCTCGGTACGCGCCAAGGCGTATTCCTCGCCGGTTTTCGGGTGCAGGAACACCGGAAAATCAGCGCCCACCGGCCGATAGCCCTTGGCGTGCATTTCTTCGACGGTGGCGCCCACCACGAGCCAGTCGATATCGCTGACAGGAAGGCCGAGCAGGCGGTCGCGCACGGCGCCGCCAACTTTGTAGATGTGCATGTGCAGCTCTCCATAACTGCCGACAGGATAACCCGTCGGCAGTCATGGCGTTGCACTAGAGGTGGTGAATGACAGCCAGGTCCATGCGCCCGTAGTCGGCGCTTTCGCCGTGCTCGCCGCGTGGTGGCATGTGGTGGGTTTTCATCACTTGCTCGCCCTGTACGGTCTCCAGGTGGATATCGAAGCCCCACAAGCGATGCAGATGCTTGAGCACTTCATCGGTCGAGTCGCCCAGCGGTTTGCGGTTGTGCTGCTGGTGGCGCAGGGTCAGCGAGCGGTCGCCGCGACGGTCGACGCTCCAGATCTGCACGTTCGGTTCTCGGTTGCCCAGGTTGTACTGCGCGGCCAGCAGCTCACGAATCACCCGGTAACCGGCTTCGTCGTGAATGGCGGGTACCAGCAGGTCGTCGCGTTGGTCGTCATCGAGGATGCTGAACAGCTTGAGGTCACGCATCACCTTGGGCGACAGGTACTGCAGGATGAAGCTCTCGTCCTTGAAGCTGCTCATGGCAAACTTGATGGTAGAAAGCCAGTCACTGCCGGCAATGTCGGGGAACCAGTGGCGATCTTCCTCGGTCGGGTTTTCGCACATGCGGCGGATGTCGGTGTACATCGCAAAGCCCAGTGCGTAAGGGTTGATGCCGCTGTAGTAGGGGCTGTCGAAGCCGGGCTGGAACACCACGCTGGTGTGTGACTGCAAGAACTCCATCATGAAGCCTTCGGTGATCAGCCCTTCGTCGTACAGGTCGTTCATCAGCGTGTAGTGCCAGAAAGTTGCCCAACCTTCGTTCATTACCTGGGTCTGGCGCTGTGGGTAGAAGTACTGGGCGATTTTGCGCACGATGCGCACCACTTCACGCTGCCAGGGCTCGAGCAGCGGTGCATTTTTCTCGATGAAATACAGGATGTTTTCCTGTGGTTCGGCGGGGAAGCGCGCATCATCGCGTTCGTTACCCCGTTCGGCGCTTTTCGGGATGGTGCGCCACAGGTCGTTGATCTGGCGCTGCAGGTGCTCTTCGCGTTCCTTCTGCCGGCGGCGTTCCTCTTCTGCAGAGATAGGGTAGGGGCGCTTGTAGCGGTCCACGCCGTAGTTCATCAGGGCATGGCAGGAGTCGATCAGGTCTTCCACGGCGTCGATGCCGTGGCGCTCCTCGCACTGGGCGATGTACTGCTTGGCAAACACCAGGTAATCGATGATCGAGCTGGCATCGGTCCAGGTGCGGAACAGGTAGTTGCCTTTGAAGAAGCTGTTGTGGCCATAACAGGCGTGGGCAATCACCAGCGCCTGCATACACATGGTGTTTTCTTCCATGAGGTAGGCAATGCACGGGTCGGAGTTGATCACGATCTCATAGGCCAGGCCCATCTGGCCGCGGCTGTAGGACTTTTCTGTACTTAGGAACTGCTTGCCGTAGGACCAGTGGTGGTAACCCAGCGGCATGCCGACCGAGGCATAGGCGTCCATCATCTGCTCGGCAGTGATCACCTCGATCTGGTTGGGGTAAGTGTCCAGGGCGTAACGCTCGGCCAGGCGGCTGATTTCCCGGTCGTAGGTCTGGATCAGCTCGAACGTCCACTCGGACCCGGTGGAAATGGGTTGGCGTCTCTGTGCTCTGGCGGTCATGTGGCTAACCTGCGCTGGAAGAGTTCACGGAAGACCGGGTAGATGTCACCGGCCGATACCAACTGCTGCTGCGCGAACGTGTCGGGGAAAGCTTCGCCGATGCGCTCGTATTCGTACCACAGCGCTTGGTGCTCACGGGGGGTGATCTCGACGTAAGTGTAGTACTGCACGTGCGGCATGATCTGCTTGGAGAGGATGTCGCGGCAGATTGGCGAGTCGTCGTTCCAGTTGTCGCCGTCAGAAGCCTGGGCGGCGTAGATGTTCCAGTCGCTGGCCGGGTAGCGTTCGGCCATGATCTCCTGCATCAGCTTGAGCGCGCTGGAGACGATGGTGCCGCCGGTTTCCCGCGAGTAGAAGAACTCTTCCTCATCGACTTCCCGGGCGCTGGTGTGGTGGCGGATGAATACCACTTCGATGCGGTCATAGTTACGCTTGAGGAACAGGTACAACAGGATGAAGAAGCGTTTGGCGATGTCCTTGGTGGCCTGGGTCATGGAGCCGGACACGTCCATCAGGCAGAACATCACCGCCTTGGAACTGGGGTTGGGCTGCTTGACCAGCAGGTTGTACTTGAGGTCGAACGTATCAAGGAAGGGCAGGCGGTTGATGCGTGCCTTCAGGCGTTCGATTTCCTGTTCGACTTCCTGGATGTCGGTGAAGTTGTCCGGCTCCTCGACCCGCAGGCGATCGAGTTCCTTTTGTGCTTCACGCAGCAGTGCGCGGCTGCTGCCGGTCAGGGCGATCCGCCGGGCATGCGCCGAGCGCAGGGTACGCACAATGTTGATACGTGACGGGTTGCCTTCGTTGGCGATACCCGCGCGCACAGTCTTGAAAGTGTCGGTCCCGGTCAGGTGGCGTTTCACCAGGTTGGGCAGTTCGAGGTCCTCGAACATGAATTCGAGGAATTCTTCCTGGGTGATCTGGAAGACGAAGTCATCCATGCCATCGCCGGAGTTGCCAGCCTTGCCGCGGCCCCCGCCGCCCCCGCCACCGCCTTGCGGCCTGGGGATATGTTCGCCGGCGGTGAATTCCTTGTTGCCTGGGTGCACGACGGTCTGTTTGCCGCCGCGACCGTGGTGCAGCACAGGCTCGTCGATGTCACGGCCCGGAATGCTGATTTGTTCGCCATGTTCCATGTCCATGATGGAACGGCGGCTTACCGCCTCCTCGACGGCTTTCTTGATGTGTTCGCGGTACCGCCGCAAAAAGCGCTGGCGGTTGACCGTGCTCTTGTTCTTGCCGTTCAGGCGTCGGTCTATAACGTAGCTCATGGTCCCTCCGGTGACTGGATCCAGCTGCAAGCCACAAGCTTCAAGCTGCAAGAAAGAGCAGCCACCGCTGCTGCAGGCTGTGACGCGGGCGGAAAAGCCAACGCCAGGCAGCTTGCAGCTCGCGGCTAGTAGCTTGCCGCTTTATTGCGATTTCCTGACCCGCAGGTACCATTCCGACAGCAGACGAACCTGTTTGTCGGTGTAGCCACGCTCCACCATGCGCGTGACGAAGTCGTTGTGCTTCTGTTGGTCTTCCTTGCTGGCCTTGGCGTTGAAGCTGATGACCGGCAGCAGGTCTTCGGTGTTGGAGAACATTTTCTTCTCGATCACCACCCGCAGCTTTTCATAGCTCAGCCAGCTCGGGTTCTTGCCGTTGTTGTTGGCACGGGCGCGCAGCACGAAGTTGACGATTTCGTTGCGGAAATCTTTCGGGTTGCTGATGCCGGCCGGTTTTTCGATCTTCTCCAGCTCTTCGTTGAGGGCGATGCGGTTGAGAATTTCGCCGGTTTCCGGGTCGCGGTACTCCTGGTCCTGGATCCAGAAGTCGGCGTACAGCACGTAGCGGTCGAAAATGTTCTGGCCGTATTCGCTGTAGGACTCCAGGTAGGCGGTCTGGATTTCCTTGCCGATGAACTCGATGTAGCGCGGTGCCAGGTACTCCTTCAGGTAGCGCAGGTAGCGTTCGCGCACTTCGGCAGGGAACTGTTCCTGTTCGATCTGCTGTTCGAGCACATACAGCAGGTGAACCGGGTTGGCCGCAATCTCGTGTGGGTCGAAGTTGAATACCTTGGAAAGGATCTTGAAGGCGAAGCGGGTCGACAGGCCGTTCATGCCCTCGTCGACGCCTGCCGAGTCCCGGTATTCCTGGATCGACTTGGCCTTGGGATCGGTGTCTTTGAGGTTTTCGCCATCGTACACGCGCATCTTCGAGTAGATGTTGGAGTTCTCTGGCTCTTTGAGGCGCGAGAGGACAGTGAACTGCGCCAGCATCTTGAGGGTGTCTGGCGCGCAATGGGCCTTGGCCAGCGAACTGTTGATGAGCAACTTGTCGTAGATCTTGATCTCATCGCTGACGCGCAGGCAGTACGGCACCTTGACGATGTAGATCCGGTCGATGAACGCTTCGTTGTTCTTGTTGTTACGGAAGGTGTGCCACTCCGATTCGTTGGAGTGGGCCAGCAGGATGCCGGTGTAGGGAATGGCGCCCAGCCCCTCGGTACTGTTGTAGTTGCCTTCCTGAGTGGCCGTAAGCAGTGGGTGCAGGACCTTGATCGGGGCCTTGAACATCTCGACGAATTCCATCAGGCCCTGGTTGGCCCGGCACAGCGCGCCCGAGTAGCTGTAGGCATCGGCGTCGTTCTGCGGGAATTCCTCGAGCTTGCGGATATCAACCTTGCCGACCAGGGCGGAAATGTCCTGGTTGTTCTCGTCGCCCGGTTCGGTCTTGGCGATGGCGATCTGGTTGAGGATCGACGGGTACAGCTTGACCACTTTGAACTTGCTGATGTCGCCACCGAACTCCTGCAGGCGCTTGGTGGCCCAGGGCGACATGATGGTGTTCAGGTAGCGCCGCGAGATGCCGTACTCTTCCTCGAGAATGGCCCCGTCTTCAGTGGCGTTGAACAGCCCCAAGGGCGACTCGAACACCGGCGAGCCCTTGATGGCGTAGAACGGGACCTTTTCCATCAGCTGCTTGAGCTTTTCGGCCAGCGACGACTTACCGCCGCCCACCGGGCCCAGCAGGTAGAGGATTTGTTTCTTTTCTTCCAGGCCTTGGGCGGCGTGGCGGAAATAAGACACGATCTGGTCGATGCACTCTTCCATGCCATGGAAGTCGGCAAAGGCCGGATAGCGGCGGATAACCTTGTTGGAAAAGATGCGCGACAGCCTGGAGTTGGTAGAGGTGTCGATCAGCTCTGGCTCACCGATGGCCAGCAACAGCCGTTCGGCCGCCGATGCGTAGGCACTGCGATCCCCTTTGCACAGCTCGAGGTACTCCTGCAGCGAGAGTTCTTCCTGGCGCGTGGACTCGAAACGTTGTTGGAAGTGGCTAAAAATACTCATGACGTCACCTCGCTCGATACGTGGAGACGACGCCGGATCAGTCAGCTGATGCTGGCATGCAACCGGTTTTGCCGGCTGCTGTATACCCCCCAGAACACCCTGTAACGCTACCGATGACCCGCACGCCGGTGTACCGGCTCTCCCCTTTTTCTGGATGGCCTGCGCTTAAGAATAGTTGGTTATCGGCAAGTTCAAGGGAGAGGGGCGGAGAAGTTGCGAACGACCGTTCGTCAGATAAGCCGCAAGCCCGCACAGGGCGCGGGCTGCAGTAAAAATGAAAATATTTATTCGGCGGTGCCTTGGGCGGTCTCGGCCGGGTAGGTGGCGCGCCACAGTTCAAAGCCGCCGTCCACGCTGTACACGTCGGAAAAGCCCTGGCCTACCAGGTAGGCGGCAGCGCTCTGGCTGGAATTGCCGTGGTAGCAGACCACCAGGGTGGGGGCGTCGAGGTCGGCATTGCGGATGAACTCGGCAACCGACGTGTTATCCAGGTGCCGGGCGCCGGTAATGTGGCCGGCGGCGAAGGCTTGCGAGTCACGAATGTCGACGACGACCGCACCTTCTTGCTTGCGAAGCTCCAAGGCCTGCTCGGGAGGGATGCGCTTGAATTCGCTCATGGGTACTACTTCCTTCAGGTGTGGTCGTTGATTGTAGTGGGTTGTGCCGGGTGGCGCAGGGTGCCGTCGTCGGCACAGTCGCAGCGGTGGTATTCGCCGCTGTCGACGTTGTACAAGGTCATGGCGCCGCCCCACACGCAGCCGGTGTCCAGGGCGATGACGCCCGGCTCGTCGACGCGGCCTTCCAGGGCAGCCCAGTGGCCGAAGATGATCTTCACATGCCGCGAGCGGCGGTCCTTGTGTGCAAACCAGGGCTTGTAGCCTTTGGGCGCGGTGCCCAGGCCTTCCTTGCTCTTGAGGTCCAACTTGCCCTCGGCAGTGCAGAAGCGCATGCGTGTGAAGTAGTTGGTAATGACGCGCAGGCGTTCAATACCGGTGAGGTTCTTGCTCCACTTGTTCGGCTCGTTGCCATACATGCCGTCGAGGTACAGCTTCAGGCGGCCATCGTCGCGCAGTACTTCTTCCACCTCGGCCGCCAGGCCAAGGGCCTGGCCGAGCGTCCACTGTGGCGGGATGCCGGCGTGTGCCATGGCGATGCCGCGTGGCTCGTCGTAATGCAGCAGTTTTTGCTGGCGCAGCCAGTGGAACAGCAGGTCGGCGTCTGGTGCTTCGATGATCTCGCGCAGCGTGTCGCTTTTTTTCAGGCGCTCGACGTTGTGCCAAGCGGCCAGCAGGTGCAGGTCATGGTTGCCGAGTACGCAGACCAGCGACTGGCGGATCGAATACAGGAAACGCAGGGTTTCCAATGATTCGGGGCCGCGGTTGACCAGGTCGCCGACCAGCCACAGGCGGTCGACAGCCGGGTTGAAACTGACACGTTCGAGCAGGCATTTGAGAGGTTGCAGGCAGCCCTGAAGGTCACCGACAGCGTAGGTTGCCATCAGTGCAGCGCCCCGGGCACCGCGAGGCGGAAGGGGGCAATCTCGGCGTCGAAGCGCTTACCGTCTTCGGCAAACATCTGGTAACTGCCCTGCATGGTGCCCACGCGGGTGCTGATGACCGCGCCGCTGCTATAGGTGTGGCTCTGGCCCGGGTCGATGTTGGGCTGCTGGCCGACTACACCGGAGCCGCGCACTTCCTCCACCTCGCCGTCACCGTTGGTGATCAGCCAGTGGCGTGACAACAGCTTGGCCTTGAGCGAGCCGCTGTTCTGCACGGTGATGGTGTAGGCGAACGCGAAACGACTGTTTTCGGGGTCGGATTGTTCTTTCAGGTAGCGGGTCACGACGCTGACGTCGATTTGATAGCGGGGGTCGGACATGCAAGGGCCTTGGGCGAGCTGACGCAATAATGCAGTCTAGGCCATTGGGAGGGGGAGGGCCAGCGGTGTAAGGCTTGCGGGTTTGTGTTGTCAGTGCTGGCCCTATCGCCGGTAAGCCAGCTCCCACAGGTACAGCACAGTTCTTGAGGGCTGTGGAGTTCCTGTGGGAGCGGGCGGGGCCGCGAAGAGGCCAGTGCAGGCTGGATCAGGCTTGTTGCTGATCGGCCAGCTGGTCAGCCAGGCGCACAAAGGCCGCCAGGTCCAGCTGTTCCGGGCGCAGGCTGCCATCCACCCCGGCTGCCTCGATGGCCGCGCTGTCGAGCAGGCCTTTCAGGGTATTGCGCAGTGTCTTGCGGCGCTGGTTGAAGGCTTCGCGAACGACGCGCTCCAGCAGCAGGTGGTCCTTGGCCGGGAACGGCAGCACTTCGTGCGGCACCAGGCGGACGATGGCCGAGTCCACCTTCGGCGGCGGGTTGAAGGCGCCAGGGCCAACGTTGAACAGGTGTTCGACGCGGCAATGGTACTGCACCATGATCGACAAACGCCCCCAGTCACCACCACCAGGGCCGGCGGCCATGCGCTCGACCACTTCTTTTTGCAGCATGAAGTGCATGTCGCGGATCAGACCGGCATGGCTGAGCAAGTGGAAGATCAGCGGGGTGGAAATGTTGTAGGGCAGGTTGCCCACCACCTTGAGGCTGCGCGGTGGCACACCCAGCTGGTTGAAGTCGAACTTCAGGGCGTCGCCCTGGTGCAGGCGGAAGTTGCTGCGGCCAGCGAACTTGTGCTGCAGGATCGGCACCAGGTCCTTGTCCAGCTCCACCACATCCAGTTGTGCGCCGCTGCCCAGCAGGCCTTCGGTCAGGGCGCCCTGGCCCGGGCCGATTTCCAGCAGGTGTTCACCGGCCTTGGCATTGATGGCACGCAGGATACGGTCGATGATGCCGGCGTCGTGCAGGAAGTTCTGGCCGAAGCGCTTGCGCGCCCGGTGTTGGTATTGCTCGTTCATGGTCGGTTCTCGGCCATCTGGTAGGCGGTTTCCAGCGCGACGCGCAGGCTGCCGGTGTCGACGTTGCCGGTGCCGGCGAGGTCCAGGGCGGTGCCGTGGTCGACCGACGTGCGGATGATCGGCAGGCCCAGGGTCACGTTGACTGCAGCGCCGAAGCCCTTGTACTTGAGTACAGGCAGGCCTTGGTCGTGGTACATCGCCAGCACCGCGTCGCAGTGCTCCAGATATTTGGGGGTAAACAGGGTATCGGCCGGCAACGGCCCGCGCAGGTCCATGCCTTCGGTGCGTAGGCGGGCCAGGGTCGGCTCGATGATGTCGATTTCTTCGCGGCCAAGGTGGCCGCCCTCGCCCGCGTGCGGGTTGAGGCCACATACCAGTATGCGCGGGTTGGCAATGCCGAACTTGTCGCGCATGTCGGCATGCAGGATACGGGTTACACGTTCAATGCGCTCGGCAGTGATGGCGTCGGCGATATCACGCAACGGCAGGTGCGTGGTCACCAGGGCCACACGCAGGCCGCGGGTAGCCAGCATCATTACCACTTGCGCGGTGTGGGTCAGCTCGGCAAGAAACTCGGTATGCCCAGAGAAGGCGATACCGCTTTCGTTGATCACACCCTTGTGCACAGGGGCGGTGATCATCCCGGCAAAATGCCCAGCGAGGCAGCCTTGCCCGGCGCGGGTCAGGGTTTCCAGCACGAACGCCGCGTTGGCTTTGTCGAGCTGGCCTGCCACTACCGGGGCTGCAAGAGGGGTATCCCATACATACAGGCTGCCGCGGGGGCCGGTTGGTCGGGCCATTGGCCCGGGGCAACCGGCAGCAGGCTGACGGCCAGCCCCAGCTGCGTGGCCCGCTCGGCGAGCAGGTCACGGCTGGTGATGGCGATCAGGGGGTGGGGCTGGGCGTCTGCGGCAAGCAGCAGGCACAGGTCGGGGCCTATGCCGGCCGGCTCGCCGGGGGTGACGGCGAAGCGCAGGGGCTTCACTGGGCGGCCTGGTCAGCGCCAGGCAGCTTGATTTCAACGTAGGCTTCGTCGCGAATCTGGCGCAGCCAGGTTTGCAGCTCTTCGTCGTACTTGCGGTTGCGCAGGACGCTTTGGGCCTGTTGCTCACGTGCCTGTTCGGTGCTGTCGGTGGCGCGGCGGCCCAGCACTTCCAGAACGTGCCAGCCGTACTGGGTCTTGAACGGTTTGGTCACGACGCCTTGTTGGGCGTTGGCCATCTGTTCGCGGAATTCCGGTACCAGGCTGTTCGGGTCTACCCAGTTGAGGTCGCCGCCGTTAAGCGCCGAACCTGGGTCTTCCGAGAAGCTCTTCGCCAACTCGCCGAAGTCTTCGCCGTTCTTGATACGGTCGTACAGGCGCTCGGCCAGTTGCTCGGTGGCCGCTTCGCTGCGGATTTCACTTGGCTTGATCAGGATGTGGCGTACATGCACTTCGTCACGCAGCACGTTCTCGCTGCCACCGCGCTTCTCCTCAAGCTTGAGGATGATGAAGCCGTTGGGGATGCGAATAGGCTGGGTAATTTCACCCACCGGCATGCTGCTGAGCATCTTGGCGAAGTCTGGTGGCAGCTGGCCGGCTTTACGCCAGCCCATCTCGCCGCCTTCCAGGGCATTCTCGCTGGCGGAACGGGCAATGGCCATCTGGCCGAAGTCCGCGCCTTGCTTGAGCTGCTGGTACACATCACCCACCTGGCGCGCAGCCTTCTGGATATCGTCCGGCTGGCTGCTTCCGGGGTAGGGATGAGGATGTTGGCCAAGCGGTACTCTTCCGACATCTGCATCTTGCCCATGTCGGAGTTGAGGAAGTTCTTCACTTCCTGCTCCGACACCTGGATGCGTTCGGCTACGCGGCGCTGACGCACGCGGCTGATGATCATCTCGCGCTTGACCTGCTCGCGAGCGTCGTCGAACGACAGGCCGTCGTGGGCCAGGGCGGCGCGGAACTGGTCCAGCGACATGCCATTGCGCTGGGCAATGGTGCCGATGGCCTGGTTCAGCTCTTCGTCGGTAATGCGGATGCCGGAACGCTCGCCGATCTGCAGCTGCAGGTTCTCGACGATCAGGCGTTCCAGTACCTGCTGTTCCAGGGCACCGCTCGGCGGCACGCCGCCGCCGCGCTTGGCGATGGTTTGCTGCACCTCGTGGACGCGCTGGTCCAGCTGGCTTTGCATGACCACGTCGTTGTCGACGATGGCCACCACGCGGTCAAGAGGTTGTACCGCGGCATGCACCGCGCCACTCAGCAAAGCGGCGCCCAGCAACACTGGGCGCAGTCGATCAATAAGCTTGGTCTTCACGTTCACGGTAACCTTGAATGCCTTGGTCGAGGAAAGATTCGACCTTGTTGCCAACTACGCCACCGAGGCCTTTCAGAACGATCTGAAGGAAGATACCGTGGTCGCCTTTTTCGTTCTGCGGAAGTGCCTGGCTGAAGTCGTCGTAATCGATCCAGTAGCGGTTGATCAGGCGCAGCTTCCAGCAGCAGTTGTCGTACTCGAAACCGCCCATGGCTTCCAGGGTGCGGTTGCGGTTGTAGTCATGCTGCCAGCGAGCGATGACGCTCCACTGTGGGACGATCGGCCAGATGACCGAGAAGTCATGCTGCTGGATCTTGTAGTAGTCCTTCACATAGTTAGCGCTGCCTGGGGTGCCGTAGTCGCCGCCGCCCACTTTCCAGGTACCGGTCGTGGAGTCGTAGGCGATGGTGTCGTTGCGGTAGCGATAACCGAGGTTGACCACCTTGTTCGGGTTGTCTTCAGGCTGGTAGTGGAACATCGCGCTGCCCGAACGTGGGCTGCGGGTGTCCGGGTCCCAGTTGTAGGTGGAATTGAAGCGCCAGTCACGGTTGAAGTAGTAGTTGTACAACAGCGCGTACGGCGATACGTCAGACTGCGAGTCGGCGCGGGTGCGGTAGTCGATACCCGGCAGCTGGACTTTGCGATCCTTGAAGTAATACGCCTGACCGATGCTGAAATTCTGGCGTTCGAAGCCATTTTCTTCGATCCAGCGGGTTGTCACGCCCAGCGACAGCTTGTTCTCGTCTCCGATTCGGTCGGTACCGCTGAACCGGTTTTCACGGAACAGCGAGTCGTAGCTGAACAGTGTTTCGCCTGAATCGAACAGCGGAATATCCACTTGGTCTTTGTACGGAACGTTGAGATAGAACAGGCGCGGTTCGAGCGTCTGTTTATAGTTTGTGCCGAACAAGGATGTGTTGCGATCGAAGTACAGGCCGCTGTCGACGCTGAAGATCGGTACGTCGCGGTTCTGATTGCTCTTGAAGTCGCCATAAAGATCGATACGACCAGGGTTGTCGATCAGGTCTTGCTTGCCTTTGCTGTCCAGATCGAGGTCGTAATGGGTGTACATGTACTTCAGCTTTGGCGTAATGAAACCATAGCTGGCTTGCATTGGCAGGCTGATAGATGGTGCGACGTTCAGGCGTGTGCCGTTGGATCGGGCAACGCCAAAGATGTTCTGGTCAAGGCGGCGTCCGCCCAGCACTTCACCGGTTACGGGATCAACTACAACCCCGGCAGTCCTGTCCGGATTGCCATCCTCGTCAAACACCAAGTCGTTTTTGAGGTCTCGGTCGAAGCGAACAGCTTCAGTTTCGTAGCCTAGGTTCAAACCACCTGGTTCAAACGGCAACTTACCGTTGAACGTGATTTGCGGAAGGCGATCATACGGGGTGATCCTCGAGATGGTCGCCATCTCGTAGGCATGCACGTTCAACCGCGCGGTGTAGCTGTCGCCACGGTAGGTCAGTGCACCTTTCTGGTTAAGCAAGTCACGGCTTTCAACGCCGATCTGGTCGGACTCCAGGTCCTGGAAGTAGAACGGGTCGCTGATGTCGGTGTAGTCCACCTCGGCCATCAGGCGCTCGTCCAGGCCGCCCTTGTGCTGCCAGTTGACCATCCAGCGCTGATCTTTGTAGTCAGTCTGGTCTTTGCGGTCGTCGTTCTTGTCGTTCAGGTAACCACCACCGAACTGACCTTCGCTCGAAGGTGTCAGGTAGCGGAACTCGCCTTCCATCAGCAGGCCGCGCTTGGCCATGAAGCGCGGGTACAACGTGGCGTCGTAGTTCGGTGCCAGGTTGAAGTAGTACGGCGTGACCAGCGTGAAGCCGCTGTCGCTGCTGGTGCTGAACGATGGCGGCAGGAAACCGGACTGGCGACGGTCGTCGATCGGGAAGTAGATGTACGGTGTGTAGAACACCGGGAAATCCTTGACCCGCAGCGTAACGTTGGTCGCGGTACCGAAACCGGTGGCCGGGTTCAGGGTGATGTTGTTGCCCTTCAGCTGCCAGGCGTTGCTGCCCGGTTCGCAGGTGGTGTACGTACCGTCCTTGAGGCGGATGATGGCGTTTTCACCACGCTTGGCATACAGGGCACTGCCGCGGATGTGCGACTTGTGCATCACGTATTCGGCGTTGTCGACCTGGGCTTCGCCCGTGTCGAGCTGAATTTGTGCCTCGTCACCGACCACCAGCGAACCGTTGTCACGGATCTTGACGTTGCCCTTGAGCTCGCCACGGTTTTCGGTCTGGTAGAGGTTGGCCTCGTCGGCTTCGGCCTGCATGCTGCCCTGGCGCATCACCACGTCACCGGCGAGGGTAGCAATCTGCTGCTCCTGCTGGTACTTGGACACCTTGGCGTTGATGTAGGTCGGCGACTCGTCCTTCGGCGTGGTGTCGGCCATGCCCGGGCGGGTTGGCTCGACGTACGCGCCACCGCAGTACGGGCCGGTTTCGGCCAGCTGCGCGGCAGTCAGTTTTTCACGCGGTACCCAGTCCAGGTGGCTGTAGTCTTCGCTGCGCGACTTCAGGCCACGGCCCTTGGCTTCGGTGACCAGCATCGGCCGGTCTGCGGTTTCGGCTTCGCTCGCGGCTTCTGTGCCGGAGCTGACGGCCGCACCCTCGTGCACCGGGCGCGGCGGCAGGTTGTTGACTGGCGCTTTGGGCTTGCAGTCCCAACCACCGGAGGCGGACACTTGGCAGTCGAACTGTTCGGCTGCCACTACGTATGAGGTGGCCAGAGGTTGCAGGGCCAGCAGACCGCCGGTTACCAGCAACGGAAACTTTCTACGAAACGCGGGGGATTTCAATGCCATCTTATTAGTCCGGGCTTCCTGCGTGCCATCTGCCCGCGTGTGGGGCCGCACGCCTCTCGATGGTCTGAAAAAGATGCTGGATAATAAAGCATGACCCGCTTGACGGCTAGGGCCGTCGGAGACCCTTGTAATGCCTGAACACGATGTACGCTTGCAACAACTGTCGGTCTGGCTCGATGAGCAGCTCAATGATCTTTTCCTGAACAACGCCTGGGGCGAAGTGCCCGCAGGCAGCTTGACCGCGGCCAGCAGCGATGCCAGCTTCCGCCGTTACTTCCGCTGGCAGGGCGCCGGCCACAGCTTTGTGGTCATGGACGCGCCACCCCCGCAGGAAAACTGCCGACCGTTCGTCGCCATTGACCACCTGCTGGCCAGCGCGGGTGTGCATGTGCCGCTGATCCATGCCCAGGACCTGGAGCGCGGCTTCCTGTTGCTGGGGGATCTGGGCCACCAGACATACCTTGATGTAATTGATGCCGACAACGCCGATGGCCTGTTCGCCGATGCCATCGAGGCCTTGCTGGCCTTCCAGCGCCTGCCAATGGATGCGCCGCTGCCCAGCTACGACGACGCCCTGCTGCGCCGTGAAGTGGAACTGTTCCCAGAGTGGTACGTGGGTCGTGAACTGGGCCTGACTTTCACCGACGCCCAGAAAGCCACCTGGCAGCGCGTCAGCCAGCTGCTGATCGACAGCGCCCTGGCCCAGCCCAAGGTGCTGGTGCACCGCGACTACATGCCGCGCAACCTGATGCAAAGCACCCCCAACCCCGGCGTGCTGGACTTCCAGGACGCGGTGTACGGCCCGGTCACCTACGATATCACCTGCCTGTTCAAGGACGCCTTCCTCAGCTGGCCGCAGGCACGGGTCGAAGGCTGGCTGCGCGACTACTGGCAGCAGGCCAAGGCGGCTGGCATCCCGGTGCAGGGCGACTTCGATGCATTCCAGCGTGCCAGCGACCTGATGGGTGTGCAGCGCCACCTGAAGGTGATCGGCATTTTCGCCCGCATCTGCCACCGCGACGGCAAACCGCGCTACCTGGGCGACGTGCCGCGTTTCTTCGCCTATATAAAAGAAGTGATCGGCCGCCGGCCCGAATTGGCGGAGCTGGGTGAGCTGATTGCCGAGTTGCAGGCCGGAGCGCGTGCATGAAGGCAATGATCCTGGCAGCGGGCAAGGGCGAGCGCATGCGCCCGTTGACCCTGCATACCCCCAAACCCCTTGTCCCGGTCGCCGGCCAGCCGCTGATCGAATACCACCTGCACGCCTTGGCGGCGGCGGGTGTTACCGAGGTGGTGATCAACCATGCCTGGCTCGGCCAGCAGATCGAAGACCACCTGGGCGATGGCAGCCGTTTCGGGGTTAGCATCCGTTATTCCGCCGAGGGTGAGCCGCTGGAAACCGGCGGTGGCATCTACAAGGCCCTGCCATTGCTGGGTGATGCGCCGTTCCTGCTGGTTAACGGCGATGTCTGGAGCGACTACGACTTCACAGGCCTGCAGACCCCTTTGCACGGCCTTGCTCACCTGGTCCTGGTCGACAACCCTGGCCATCACGGCCGCGGTGACTTCCGCCTGGTGGGCGAGCAGGTCGTCGATGGCGATGACGCACCAGGCACGCTGACCTTCAGCGGCCTTTCGGTGCTGCACCCGGCACTGTTCGACGGTTGCCAGCCGGGCGCCTTCAAGCTGGCGCCGCTGCTGCGTCAGGCCATGGCGGATGGCAAGGTCACGGGTGAGCACTACTGTGGGCACTGGGTGGATGTTGGCACGCTTGAGCGCCTGGCCGAGGCAGAGCGTTTGATTGGCGAGCGCGCCTGACATGTGGTGGCCAGGCACGGTGATTGGTGTGGGCGCCGGTTTTGCTGTTGCCAGCATACCGGGTGCCTTGCTCGGTGGGTTGCTTGGGCAGGCCATGGACCGCCGCCTGCGCTTGCAAGGCTGGGAAGACATGCGCGAACGCCTGGGCGGTCGCTCGGCCTTGCGCGACGATGAGTTGCTGTTCGTGATGCTCGGGCGCCTGGCCAAGTGCGATGGCCGGGTGGCCGAGCAGCATATCCGGCAAGCACGTCAGGAGATGGTGCGCCTGGACCTGGCCGACGCGGCCCGGCTGCGCGCGATAGCCGCGTTTAACCGCGGTAAGGCGGGCAAGGACCGGTTGGGTAGCCATTTGCGCCGCATTCGCCAGCAACCGCATGCGGCGGAAGGCACCCTGCGCGCCTGTTGGCGCATGGTGTGGGCCGACGGCAAGATGGGCAACAAGGAACGTGAGCTGCTGCTGGACTGGGGGCAGAAGCTGGGCCTGAGCCGGCGGCAGGTGCAGGCGATGTCGCTGGAGTACGAGCCGCGCAAGGTGGCCGGAACGGAAGGGGTGGCCATGACCTATGCCGCGGCGTTGCGTTTGCTGGCGGTTGAGGCGGACACCGATACCGACAAGGTCAAGCAGGCCTATCGCCGGCTGGTCAGCCGTCATCACCCGGACAAGCTGGCGGGTACCGGTGCGAGCGAGGCGCAGGTACGTGAGGCCACCGAGCGGACCCGTGAGTTGCACCAGGCTTATGCCATGATCCGCAAGCGGCGGGGCCTCTGATGGCCCCATCGCCGGCAAGCCAGCTCCCACAGGTAATACACAGGTCCTGAGGTTTGCGGGACACCTGTGGGCGCTGGCTTGCCGGCGATAGGGCCGTCATGGCGAGCCTTATCCCTGCGGGCTCATCCAGCCGCGCACCCGGCGGAACAACTGCTCTTGCTCCGCAGCCTTGTTCCCTGGCATGGCAATCAACGACAACTGCCGGTACTGGCTGTCCTTTTGCCGCTTACTGGCCTGCAGGCGCTGCTCGGCCGCGTTACGGTCGCTGCTGCGGGTGGCGTAGTAGATATCGGCTGTCGGCACCTTCAAGGTCGGCGCCAGGCTTTCCAGGTCATGTTCAACCCGGGCCGGTGTCTGCGCGGCAACCATCACCAGCTTCTGTACTTGCGGGGGCTGCTTCTCGCTCAGGTAACGGGCTGCCCAATACGCGCCGCTGCCATGGCCGATCAGCACGATGCTGCGGGCGTTGTGTTGCTGGGCGAATGCCACGGCGGCATCCAGGCGGGCGAAGATGCGCTCGGCATCTGCCGGGTCGGCCTGAACGCTGGCCTGTTCGGCGTCGGTGCTTTCTGCCGCGTCGGCATCGGCTGCCGTGGCCTGGGCCACGTTAGCGTTGGCATCGGCCGGCACATCCTTGGCCGGGGCGCTTTCGCCTTTGTCTTTCGCAGGCTCGGCAGGTGGTGTGGCTTCGACCCGCGCTTGCGGGCTGTCGGCGAGCAGGTCGGGCAGGCTGACGCTCAGGCTGTGCCAGCCGACATCAGGAAATTTCTGCCGCAGTGGGCCGACTGCATTTGGCCAGTCGGCGGTTTCGCCTGCACCTGGGATGATGATGACTGCCCCTTGCGGGTCGTTGTCGTTGGCGGGTTTCCACAGGGCCAGAAAGCTGTCGGCACCGGCCTGCAAGGTCTGCTGCTCGGCCTTGGGCACCAGCCGTTCCAGCGCCTGGGCGTCTTCCTGGCTGCGCTCCAGCAAGGGCGGGCGTGGGGCCTCGGCGGCTGGAGCCTCGGTGGTGGCAGGTGGTTTTTCGGTTTCGGTAGCCAAGGCGCCGAGTGGCAGGATCGAGGCCAGGCAGCACATTGCCAGCGTCGTGCGATAAAGTGTGGACATGAGTCAACCCAGGGCCAGAATGATACCGGCAGCCTAATAGTATTTGCCCGTGGCGGCCATGCTGCATGGCCGCCTTTGCCAAGACGAGCGTGTAGATGAAGCGAGTGCGTCGCCTGTTGGTTATCGGCTGCTTGTTGCTGCCCTTGATTGCATTGGCCAGGCCCGAGGTGGTGCCCACCGTTACCCTGGAGCCCGCGCAGCAACAGTGGCTGGATACCCACCGCAGCCTGCGCGTCGGCCTGGTACTGCAGGCCCCCTACGCCCAGTTTGACCGGCGCCTGCAGCAACTGTACGGGGCCAACGTAGAACTGGTGAACAGCCTGGCGCAGGCACTGCGCCTAGACCTTACCTGGCGCAACTTCAGCGACCAGGCCAGCCTTGAACACGCCCTGCTGGCCGGGGAAATCGACTTTGCCCCGGGCCTTACCCAAACCCCGGCCAGCCTGCGCCTGTGGTTGTTCAGCGACCCGTACATGCGCGTACCGCAACTGGTGGTGGGGCCGCGCACCGGGGCCATGGCCGTGGAGCTGGAAAAGCTTGAAGCCGAGCAGCGGGTGGCGGTGCGCATGCCCAGCCAGCTGGCGGATTACTTGCGCGGCAACTACGGCAACCTCAACCTGCAAGGGGTGCCCAACGAGCGGGAGGCCTTGCAGCTGGTGGTAGGTGGCCAGGCGAGTTTCGCGGTGCTGGATGAAGCCCAGCTCAGCCGCCTGTCGCGTGAAAGCGAGTTCAGTGACCTGGCGGTGGTCGGCGATATCGGCCTGCCGCAGTTGCTGCGTATCGGGTCGCGACGCGACTGGCCGCTGCTGGCCGATGTGCTCGAACGCGGGTTGCAGGCGCTGCCGGCCAAGGAACTGGAGCAACTCCACCAGCGTTGGTTGCAGCCTAAGTACCCACGCCTGAGCGAGTCGCCTGGCTTCTGGCAGAACCTGGCCTTGCTGTTTGGTATGTTGCTGTTGTGTGCCTTGGCTACCCTGGTGTGGCAACGCCGGCAGCAGCGCCAGCTGGAACGCAGCCTGCTGACCACGCGGGAAAGCCTGGTGGAGCGGCAGGTACGCGAAGAAGCCCTGCGCCTGAGCCAGTTCGCCATCGACCAGAGCACGGTGGGCATTCTCTGGGTCAACTGGGATAGCCACGTACGCTACGCCAATCACGCCGCCGAGCGCATGTTGGGTTATGGCGACGGCGAACTGCTGGAACGGCCGCTGAGCACCTTCGAGCCTAGCTTGACCATGGACCGCTGGCTGGAGTTGTGGAAAGGCGCACGCACCGGGGAGGGCGGCGTCGGCCAGTTCGAGGCACAGTGTCGGCGGGCCGACCACAGCCTGCTGCCGGTCGAGCTATCGCTGAGTTTTCTGCGCTTTCGCGATTCCGAATACCTGGTGGTCTATCTCGCCGATGTCACCGAGCGCCACCGCGCCCTGGCGGCACTGCGCGAAAGCGAGGCGCGGCTCAAGGGCATTGCCGGCAACGTGCCGGGGCTGGTGTTTCGCCTGGAGCGTGACCCGGCCGAGGGCGAGCTGGAATTCCCCTACATCAGTGAGGGCAGCGAGGCGTTGGTGGGGTATGCGCCTGTGGAGATCCAGCACCCACAGATGGGCCTGCGTAACCTGGTACACCCCGAAGACCGCGCCGATTACCACCGGGTCCAGGACCTGGCCTTGGCCAGTGACCAGGACTGGTCCTGGCAGGGGCGCATCCTGACCCGCCAGGGTGAACAGCGCTGGGCCGACATCAAGGCCAGCACCCGGCGCCTGGCCAACGGCCAGGTGGTGTGGGACGGTGTGGTATGGGACATCACCCAGGGCAAGCGGGCCGAGTTGGCGTTGGCGAAATCCCAGGAGCAGCTGCGCGAGCTGTCGGCCCACCTGGAGAGCGTGCGCGAGGAAGAAAAGGCCCGCATCGCCCGGGAAGTACACGATGAGCTGGGGCAGATGCTGACCGTGCTCAAGCTGGAGGTGTCGATGTGCGAGCTGGCGTTTGCCGAGCTGGACCCCGGCCTGAATGAGCGCCTGGCAAGCATGAAACGCCTGATTGCCCAGCTGTTCCAGCTGGTGCGTGATGTCGCCACTGCCTTGCGCCCGCCAATCCTCGATGCCGGCATTGCCTCGGCCATCGAATGGCAGGCACGGCGCTTCGAAGCCCGCACACAGATCCCTTGCCTGGTACAAGTGCCGGATAATCTGCCAGCATTGAGCGATGCCAAGGCCACCGGCCTGTTTCGTATCCTGCAGGAGGCGCTGACCAACGTGATGCGCCACGCCCAGGCCCACAGCGTGGAGATCGAGCTGGTGCGTGAAGAGGGGCAGTTGCGCATGACGGTCAGTGATGATGGCCAAGGTTTTTGCCGCGAGCAGACCCGGCCCACGTCATTTGGCCTGGTGGGTGTACGCGAGCGGGTGCTGATGCTGGGGGGCAGCATGGCGCTGGACAGTGAACCGGGCGAAGGCACCAGCCTGAGCGTGGCCATTCCGTTGGAGTAGGAGAGCAATCGTGATTCGAGTACTGGTGGCCGAAGACCACACCATTGTCCGTGAAGGCATCAAGCAATTGATTGGCCTGGCCAAGGACATGCAGGTGGTGGGGGAGGCCGGGAATGGCGAGCAGTTGCTCGACACCCTGCGCCACACGCCGTGCGAGGTGGTGCTGCTGGATATCTCGATGCCGGGGGTGAATGGCCTGGAGGCGATCCCGCGGATACGTGCGCTGCACGATGCGCCGGCAATCCTGATGCTGTCGATGCACGATGAAGCGCAGATGGCGGCGCGGGCGCTGAAGGCCGGTGCGGCGGGTTATGCCACCAAGGACAGTGACCCGGCGCTGTTACTGACGGCGATTCGCCGGGTGGCGGGTGGCGGGCGGTATATTGACCCGTCGCTGGCCGACCGCATGGTGTTCGAAGTGGGCCTGACCGAGTCTCGGCCATTGCACACGCTGCTGTCGGAGCGGGAGTTCTCGGTGTTCGAGCGCCTGGCCCAGGGGGCAAACGTCAACGACATCGCCCAGCAGCTGGCGCTGTCGAGCAAGACCATCAGTACCCACAAGGCACGCTTGATGCAAAAGCTGAAAGTGAACTCGTTGGCGGAGCTGGTGAAGTACGCCATGGAGCACAAGCTGGTCTGATTGCGACAAATGTCCGACCTGCACTGGCTCTTGTAGGAGCGGCCTTGTGCCGCGAAAGGGCTGCAAAGCAGCCCCAGCAATCTGTGCATACAGGCTGAAATTGGGGGCTGCTTTGCAGCCCTTTCGCGGCACAAGGCCGCTCCTACACCGGAATGTGTTTGTCCTGAAAGCGTCATCCTTGTAGGGCAATCCCTACAACAAATCTTCCATGCGGATGATGGCATTCTCTCAGTGCCCCCGATTTCCGGGCGCTTGCGGCTCTTCTACTCTTTTGCCTAAGCAGTCATCCAACAAGAAGGTGCAGGCATGAGCGAGGCGAAGTCGAACGCTGCAACCAGCGAAACGCTGGTCAGCTTCCGTGGTGTGCAGAAGAGCTACGACGGCGAGTCGCTGATCGTCAAAGACCTCAACCTGGATATCCGCAAGGGCGAGTTCCTTACGCTGCTTGGCCCGTCCGGCTCTGGCAAGACCACCAGCCTGATGATGCTGGCCGGCTTCGAAACCCCCACCGCCGGTGAAATCCAGCTGGCCGGGCGCTCGATCAACAACGTGCCACCGCACAAGCGCGACATCGGCATGGTGTTCCAGAACTACGCGCTGTTCCCGCACATGACCGTGGCCGAGAACCTGGCCTTTCCGCTGACCGTGCGCAACCTGAGCAAGACCGACATCAGCGAGCGGGTCAAACGCGTGCTGAACATGGTCCAGCTCGATGCCTTCGCCAAACGCTACCCCGGCCAGCTCTCCGGAGGCCAGCAGCAACGTGTGGCCCTGGCCCGCGCGCTGGTGTTCGAACCACAGTTGGTGCTGATGGACGAACCGCTCGGCGCGCTGGACAAGCAACTGCGCGAACACATGCAGATGGAGATCAAGCACATCCACCAGCGCCTTGGCGTCACCGTGGTGTACGTGACACACGATCAGGGCGAAGCGCTGACCATGTCCGACCGCGTGGCGGTGTTCCACCAGGGCGAGATCCAGCAGATCGCCGACCCGCGCACGCTGTACGAAGAACCCTGCAATACCTTCGTTGCCAACTTCATTGGTGAGAACAACCGCATCAACGGCACCCTGCTGGCCAGCGATGGCAAGCGCTGCCAGGTGCAGCTGCCGCGCGGCGAGCGGGTCGAGGCGCTGGCGGTGAACGTTGGCCAGGCCGGCGAACCGGTAACCCTGTCGATCCGCCCGGAGCGTGTGCGCCTGAACGGCCACAGCGAAAGCTGCGTCAACCGCTTCTCTGGCCGGGTGGCCGAATTCATTTACCTGGGCGACCACGTGCGGGTGCGCCTGGAAGTTTGCGGCAAAGGCGACTTCTTCGTGAAACAGCCGATTGCCGAGCTCGACCCGGCCCTGGCCGTGGGCGATGTGGTACCGCTGGGCTGGGAGGTGGAGCACGCCCGCGCGCTCGATCCGATTGCCGAAGCCCATTGATGGATTGCTTCACCAACCCTGTACTGTGGAGAGAATAAGAATGCGCAAGCAGTTGAAACTGACCGCCCTGGCCCTGGGGCTGTTCGCCGCTGGCCAGGCCATGGCCGCAGACCTCACCGTGATCTCGTTCGGGGGCGCCAACAAGGCTGCCCAGGTCAAGGCGTTCTACGAGCCATGGGAGAAGGCAGGTAATGGCAAGATCGTCGCCGGCGAGTACAACGGCGAAATGGCCAAGGTCAAAGCGATGGTCGACACCAAGAGTGTGTCGTGGAACCTGGTAGAGGTTGAGTCGCCAGAGTTGGCGCGCGGTTGCGATGAGGGCATGTTCGAAGAGCTTGACCCAGCCCTGTTCGGTAACGAGGCCGACTATGTGCCTGGCGCCATTCAGCCTTGCGGCGTGGGCTTCTTTGTCTGGTCAACGGTCATGGCCTACAACGCCGACAAGCTCAAGACTGCACCTACCAGCTGGGCCGATTTCTGGGACACCAAGCAGTTCCCAGGCAAGCGTGGCCTGCGCAAGGGCGCCAAGTACACCATGGAATTCGCGCTGATGGCCGATGGCGTTGCGCCCAAGGACGTCTACAAGGTGCTGGCAACCAAGGAGGGCCAGGACCGCGCCTTCAAGAAACTCGATGAGCTCAAACCCAACATCCAGTGGTGGGAAGCGGGTGCACAGCCACCGCAGTTCCTGGCCTCGGGCGACGTGGTCATGAGTTCTGCCTACAACGGCCGTATTGCCGCTGTGCAGAAAGAGAGCAACCTCAAGGTGGTGTGGAACGGCGGCATCTACGACTTTGATGCCTGGGCGATCCCGAAAGGTGCCAAGAACGTCGAAGAGGCGAAGAAGTTCATCGCCTACAGCGTCAAGCCCGAGCAGCAGAAGATCTACTCCGAAAACATCGCCTATGGCCCGGCCAACGCCAAGGCCGTAAGCCTGCTGTCGGACGAGGTGAAGAAGGACATGCCGACCACACCTGAAAACATCGCCAACCAGGTGCAGATCGACGTGGCCTTCTGGGCTGACAACAGCGAGCAGCTGGAGCAACGCTTCAACGCCTGGGCGGCGAAGAAGTAAAGGTCCGGTGTAGGGGGCCGCAAAGCGGCCCCATTTTCAGTTCGTATCGCGGAGTTCGCCATGGCCATTGCAGTGCCCCTCAACGAAGGCGCAGGTCCAAGTCTCAAGCAGCGCCTGAAACACGCCGAGCGGGTCAACCGCTGGAAGGCACAGGCGTTGATCGCGCCGCTGGCGCTGTTTCTTCTGCTGGTGTTCCTGGTGCCGATTGCGGCGCTGCTTTACAAGAGCGTCGGTAACCCGGAAGTGGTCGCCGGCCTGCCGCGCACGGTAGACATCATCACTCAGTGGGATGGCAAGAGCCTGCCGGGCGAGGATGTGTACAAGGCGCTGAGCCAGGACCTGGCCGAGTCGCGCAAGAACCAGACCCTTGGCGACCTGTCCAAACGCTTGAACATGGAACTGGCCGGCTACCGCAGCTTGTTGACCAAGACCGCCCGGGCACTGCCATTCAAGGCTGAACCAGCCTCTTATAAAGACGCCCTGCAGGCCGTCGACGAGCGTTGGGGCGACCCGGCCTACTGGCAGGCGATACGCCGCAATACCAGTACGGTAACCTCGTTCTACCTGCTGGCCTCTGTCGACCACCGAATCGATGACCTTGGCGAGTTGGCCAAGGCTACCCCGGACCAGGCCATTTACCTGGATATCTTTGCCCGCACCCTGTGGATGGGGGTGGTGATTACCGCCATCTGCCTGGTGCTGGCTTACCCGCTGGCCTACCTGCTGGCCAACCTGCCGACCCGGCAAAGCAACCTGCTGATGATTCTGGTGCTGCTGCCGTTCTGGACCTCGATCCTGGTGCGGGTGGCGGCGTGGATCGTACTGCTGCAATCGGGCGGCCTGATCAACAGCGCACTGATGGCCATGGGCATCATCGACCAGCCGCTGGAGCTGGTGTTCAACCGCACCGGTGTGTACATCTCCATGGTGCACATCCTGCTGCCGTTCATGATCCTGCCGCTGTACAGCGTGATGAAGGGTATTTCCCCAAGCTACATGCGTGCTGCGATCTCGCTGGGCTGCCACCCGTTCGCCAGCTTCTGGCGGGTGTACTTCCCGCAGACCTACGCCGGTGTTGGCGCCGGTTGCCTGCTGGTGTTCATCCTGGCCATCGGCTACTACATCACCCCGGCGCTGCTGGGCAGCCCGAACGACCAGATGGTCAGCTACTTTGTTGCCTTCTATACCAACACCAGCATCAACTGGGGCATGGCCACCGCGCTGGGCGGGCTGTTGCTGCTGGCTACCGTGCTGTTGTACCTGATCTATAGCTGGCTGGTCGGCGCCAGCCGTCTGCGCCTGAGCTTCGAGGAGCCTTGCCATGTTGAGCCCCTATATGTCGCCCGTGGAGCGGGTCTGGTTCTACAGCCTGCGCATTCTTTGCGGCTTGGTTCTGCTGTTTTTGATATTGCCGGTGCTGGTGATCGTGCCGCTGTCGTTCAACAGTGGCAGCTTCCTGGTGTACCCATTGCAGGGCTTTTCGCTGCAGTGGTACCAGGATTTCTTTGGCTCGGCCGAATGGATGCGTGCGCTGAAAAACAGCATCATCGTCGCACCAGCGGCCACGGTGCTGGCCATGGTGTTCGGCACCCTGGCGGCCATTGGCCTGACCCGTGGCGATTTCCCGGGCAAGTCACTGGTGATGGCGCTGGTGATTTCACCGATGGTGGTACCGGTGGTGATCATCGGTGTGGCCAGCTACCTGTTCTTCGCCCCGCTGGGGATGGGCAACAGCTTCACCTCGCTGATTCTGGTGCATGCGGTGCTGGGCGTGCCGTTCGTCATCATTACCGTGTCGGCAACCTTGCAGGGCTTCAACTACAACCTGGTGCGGGCGGCGGCCAGCCTGGGCGCATCGCCGCTGCTGGCCTTCCGTCGGGTGACCCTGCCGCTGATTGCGCCGGGGGTGATCTCCGGGGCGCTGTTCGCGTTTGCCACGTCGTTTGACGAGGTGGTGGTGACGCTGTTCCTGGCCGGGCCCGAGCAGGCGACCCTGCCGAGGCAGATGTTCAGTGGTATTCGCGAGAACCTGAGCCCGACCATTGCGGCGGCGGCGACCTTGCTGATTGCCTTCTCGGTGATACTGCTGCTGACCCTGGAGTGGTTGCGTGGGCGTAGCGAGAAACTGAGAACCCAGCAGCCTGCCTGATTTTCTGGTGTCTGCACTGGCCTCATCGCCGGCAAGCCAGCTCCCACAGGGATCTCACAGGACTCTGCAACTCTTAAGGCCTGTGCAGAACCCTGTGGGAGCTGGCTTGCCGGCGATGAGGCCGGCACAGGTTGAAACAGCTGGTCGACACGGATTGATACCAATCAGCCTCTACCCGTTTGCCTGAGTTACAATGCGCGCCACCGTGATTCTGCCAACAGGTGCGCCATGCAGCCCTACGCTATTGCCCCGTCCATTCTCTCTGCCGATTTCGCCCGCCTGGGTGAGGACGTCGACAAGGTATTGGCGGCGGGTGCCGACATCGTCCACTTCGATGTCATGGACAACCACTACGTTCCCAACCTGACCATTGGCCCGATGGTTTGCACCGCCCTGCGCAAGTACGGCGTCACTGCCCCGATCGACGTGCACCTGATGGTCAGCCCGGTCGACCGCATCATCGGTGACTTCATCGAAGCCGGCGCCACCTACATCACCTTCCACCCGGAAGCCTCGCAGCACGTCGACCGTTCGCTGCAACTGATCAAGGACGGCGGCTGCAAGGCTGGCCTGGTGTTCAACCCGGCCACCAGCCTGGACGCCCTGAAGTACGTGATGGACAAGATCGACATGGTGCTGCTGATGAGCGTCAACCCAGGCTTCGGCGGGCAGAAGTTCATCCCAGGCACCCTCGACAAGCTGCGCGAGGCGCGTGCGCTGATCGACGCCAGTGGCCGTGATATCCGCCTGGAAATCGACGGTGGCGTCAACGTCAACAACATCCGTGAGATCGCTGCCGCTGGCGCCGACACATTCGTGGCAGGTTCGGCTATCTTCAACGCCCCGGACTACCAGGAAGTCATCGCCAAGATGCGCGCCGAACTGGCTCAGGCCCGCCCATGAGTGGCTTCGAGCAGCTGTTCCCGGGGACGCTGCCCAGGCTGGTGATGTTCGATCTGGACGGTACCCTGATCGACTCCGTGCCCGACCTGGCCGCCGCCGTGGACCGCATGCTGCTCGAACTGGGGCGCCCGCCCGCCGGCCTGGAGGCAGTGCGCCACTGGGTTGGCAATGGCGCCCAGGTGCTGGTGCGCCGGGCGCTGGCGGGTGGCATCGACCACGCCGCCGTGGATGATGCACTGGCTGACCAGGCGCTGGCGCTGTTCATGGACGCCTATGCGCAAAGCCATGAGCTGACCGTGGTCTACCCCGGCGTAAAGGACACCCTGCGCTGGCTGCGCAAGCAGGGCGTGGAGATGGCCCTGATCACCAACAAGCCCGAGCGCTTCGTCGGCCCGTTGCTGGACCAGATGAAAATCGGCAACTACTTCCGCTGGATCATTGGCGGCGACACCCTGCCGCAGAAAAAGCCTGACCCGGCGGCTTTGCTGTATGTCATGCAGATGGCCAGCGTTACCCCGCAGCAGTCGCTGTTTGTCGGCGATTCGCGCAGTGACGTGCTGGCGGCCAAGGCGGCTGGCGTGCAGTGCGTGGGGCTGACCTATGGCTACAACCATGGCCGGCCGATCCACGACGAATCCCCCAACCTGGTGATCGACGACCTGCGCGCATTGCTGCCCGGTTGCGCAGACCCGGCCACTGGGATAACGTTGGCGAACCTTCAAGCCTCACAAGACAGAGAGCCCACCGTGGTGGTAACTGGCAAATTCTGGATGAAAGTCATCAAGGCCTTGGCCCGCTGGCGTTGGCGCGCCTGACTTCAGCCTGCCGGCGCGTGCCGGCCCGTCCGTTTGCCTGACCTATTGCTGCTTGCCACGAGGCTACTCATGAACCGCGAAGAATTCCTGCGCCTGGCCGCTGCCGGCTACAACCGCATTCCCCTGGCCTGCGAAACCCTTGCCGACTTCGACACGCCGCTGTCGATCTACCTGAAACTGGCTGACCAGCCCAACTCGTACCTGCTCGAGTCGGTGCAGGGCGGTGAGAAATGGGGCCGTTACTCGATGATCGGCCTGCCGTCGCGCACTGTGATGCGTGTGCACGGCTACCATGTCAGCATCCTGCAGGATGGCGTCGAGGTTGAAAGCCACGATGTCGAAGACCCGCTGGCGTTCGTTGAAACCTTCAAGGATCGCTACAAGGTTGCCGACATCCCTGGCCTGCCGCGTTTCAACGGCGGCCTGGTCGGCTACTTTGGCTACGACTGCGTGCGCTATGTGGAAAAACGCCTGGGCGCCAGCCCCAACCCCGACCCTCTGGGCGTGCCGGATATCCTGCTGATGGTGTCCGACGCGGTGGTGGTGTTTGACAACCTGGCAGGCAAGATGCACGCCATCGTGCTGGTCGACCCGGCCGAGGAACAGGCCTTCGAACAGGGCCAGGCACGCCTGCAAGGCTTGCTCGAAACCCTGCGTCAGCCGATCACCCCGCGCCGCGGCCTGGACCTGAGCGGCCCGCAGGCCGCCGAGCCGGAATTCCGCTCCAGCTACACCCGCGAGGATTACGAGAACGCGGTCGGCCGTATCAAGGAGTACATCCTGGCCGGTGACTGCATGCAGGTGGTGCCGTCGCAGCGCATGTCGATCGACTTCAAGGCTGCGCCCATCGACCTGTACCGTGCGCTGCGCTGCTTCAACCCGACGCCGTATATGTACTTCTTCAACTTCGGCGACTTCCATGTAGTCGGCAGCTCGCCCGAGGTACTGGTGCGCGTCGAGGACAACCTGGTGACTGTGCGCCCGATTGCCGGTACCCGCCCGCGTGGCGCGACCGAAGAAGCCGACCGTGCGCTGGAAGACGACCTGCTGTCGGACGACAAGGAAATCGCCGAGCACCTGATGCTGATCGACCTGGGCCGTAACGACGTTGGCCGTGTGTCCTCGACCGGCAGCGTGCGCCTGACCGAGAAGATGGTGATCGAGCGTTACTCCAACGTGATGCACATTGTGTCCAACGTCACCGGCCAGTTGCGCGAGGGGCTGACGGCGATGGATGCACTGCGGGCGATCCTGCCAGCTGGCACCCTGTCGGGTGCGCCGAAAATTCGCGCGATGGAAATCATCGACGAGTTGGAGCCGGTCAAGCGGGGTGTTTACGGTGGTGCAGTCGGCTACTTTGCCTGGAACGGTAACATGGACACCGCAATTGCCATCCGTACTGCCGTGATCAAGGACGGTGAGCCTGCATGTGCAGGCCGGGGGCGGTATTGTTGCCGACTCGGTGCCGACGCTGGAGTGGGAAGAAACCATCAACAAGCGCCGGGCGATGTTCCGTGCGGTGGCATTGGCTGAGCAGACCTCCGCCAAGTAATTCATTTGTGCAGCCCCATTCGCGGCACAAGGCCGCCCCTACAGGGAAACGCAATCTCCTGTAGGGGCGGCCTTGTGCCGCGAATGGGCCGCAAAATTCAGAAGTCTACGCTCACCCCCAGGCTCACCCCCTGCTGCGTCAATTCATCACTCTTGCGCCAGTTGTAGTTCCCACGCAGATGCACCCCTGCCACCACTTCATGGCTTATCCCCAGGCTCGCCCGGGTCAGGTCGCTGTGCGGCGTATACCCGGTCAGGGTGAAGTCATTGGCCGGCAAGCTGGTCAGGTGCATCGTCACATCCTGCTGGTCATCCTCGAACTCATGTTCCTGCGCCACCTCGGCGAACAGCCGGGTATTCGGCAGCACTTGCACACTGCCCAGCAACCCCAGGCCCAGGCGGCGTGATGTGCGTTCCTGGTCATCGAAGCCCAGCGCTGTAGAACGCCCACTCTTCTCGGCATAGCCATCCACCTTCACCCGCGCGTAATCAGCGCTGATGAACGGCGCCAACTGCCAGCGGCTGCTTTCGGCTGCCAGGTTGTAGCCCAGCCGCCCGGACATTGCCCAGGCCTCACCATCGGTATCGCCCTTTTCACTGCGCTCGCTCGCGCCAAGGGCGAAGGTGCGCTTGAGGTCGCTGTAGTCCAGGTGCCCAGCGGTCAGTGCAGCATCGGCCCACCAGCGGTCCTGGCGGTATTGGGCGAAGACGCTGGCCAGGTAGCTGTTCAGTTTGTAGTCCGAATCATTGGCGCCGGCCTCCAGCTTTTGCCGGTACGCGCCGCCGGCCAGGCCCAGCCGCCAGGTGTCGTTCAGGCGATAGCTGCCGCCAAGGGTCAGGTTGTAGCCGCGGCCATCGCCGCTGGCCGCGCTGCGCTGGCTGTCGAAGTCCAAGTCCTGCGCACCGGTGGCGACGAAGGCCTGCCATTGGCCAACGGCCTGCCAAGGTGTCTGCCATTGGTTGCGCAGTTCGTCCTGATGGGCGCGCAGGCTGGCGTGAGCCATTTCGGGGAGCAGCGTCAGCTCCCAGGGGGCGGAGATGATCGAATAGGCGTAGTCGGCAATCAGTTGCTGGCCAGCAATGGTTGGGTGCACCGAGTCGTTGAACAGCAGTTTTGTCGGGTCTGGGTTTGTGCCGTTGATACCGTACACCGAGTTTTCCACGCAGCTATTGCCGCTGTAGCAGGTGCCGACCAGGTTCTGGTCGCTGGCCAGCCCGAACTGGCTGGGGGTGGCCAATGCCTCGCTCAGCAGCACGGGGATGTTCAGCGGGATGATTTCGGCATCGATCTGCCCGAGTTGGCTGACCAGTGACTGGTTGAACGCGCCAGACAGCAGTGACAGCGGATTTTGCTGTGGCGTGCCGCTGAAGTTGGGCGTTTGGCCGAGGTCGGGTAGCAGCCAGACCATGATGTAGCGGGCGCCACCTTGTTGCAGGGCCTGGGCGCTGGCCGCCAGGCGGGCACCGGCGGCCACGGCGTCGGCCGGGCTGTTCACCAGGCCTTGCAGGAAGTCGTTGCCGCCGCCCGTGAGGTAGTAAAGCGCGTTGGGGTCGGCACGCAGGCCATTGGCCAGGTAGCCCGCCTTTTCACGCAGCACCAGGCCGGCGCCAGGGTTTCCTGGCGGGATGACGGTCTCGGAGGTTGTCGTGATCGAATCAAGGATCTGCTGGGTTGTATAGCCACCGACAGCCCAGTTGTTACCATCGGGCTGGATGCCCACAGACGTGGAGGGGTTCAGGCTCATCCGGGGTTATACCCAGCCTTCCACCCAGGATCATGGGCGACACAGGTGCAAAGTTGCCATTGGCATCGCGGTTGGTGAACCGTGCGCCGGGTGTACCGCCGGTCAGGTCGGGAAACTGCCCTGCATCGGCGAGGCTGTCGCCGAACACAACCAACGTGGAATAGGGGGAGGGTGCAGCGAACGCCTGGCTACAGGCCAGGGCCAACGAAGCGAGGGTAAAGCGCAGTAACGGGGCTTTTCGCATCTGGGAACATCCTTTTCTTTGTTTTTATCTGGACAACCTGATCGACCTTAGCAAATCGCAGTGCATCCCTCCCAAGTCCATTCGTTTCCCAGTGTTTACAGGCATATTGCGCCCGCCGCCTCGGTAAGCTACTGTGCCGGGACGTATGAGCGAGACCTATCCTGTGTTGATCGTCAGTAAACTCTTGATGCGCGTAATCAAGGCCCACGCCCGTTGGCGTTGGCGCGCCTGACTTTATCCCCTGCCGGCCCGCCCGGCCCGCCCCCGTTTGCCTTCCTGTTTACCGCCCTTTGTGGCATAGCCACGCCTGTGGCTGGTGCAGAAAGGTTCGAATTCTGAAGTCAGTAGATTCAAGAGGTTTAACCCGATGTTACTGATGATCGACAATTACGACTCATTCACTTACAACGTCGTTCAGTACCTTGGCGAGCTGGGTGCCGAGGTCAAGGTCATTCGCAATGACGAAATGACCATCGCCCAGATCGAGGCCCTCAACCCCGAGCGCATCGTCGTATCCCCGGGGCCGTGCACGCCAAGCGAGGCGGGCGTGTCCATCGAAGCCATCCTGCATTTTGCCGGCAAGCTGCCAATCCTCGGCGTGTGCCTGGGCCACCAGTCCATCGGCCAGGCCTTTGGCGGTGATGTAGTGCGTGCCCGCCAGGTAATGCATGGCAAGACCAGCCCGGTACACCACCGTGACCTGGGTGTGTTCGCCGGCCTTAACAACCCGCTGACCGTGACCCGTTATCACTCGCTGGTGGTAAAGCGCGAAACCTTGCCTGATTGCCTGGAAGTTACCGCCTGGACCGCCCATGCGGACGGTTCGGTCGACGAGATCATGGGCCTGCGCCACAAGACGCTGAACATCGAAGGGGTACAGTTCCACCCCGAGTCGATCCTGACCGAGCAGGGCCACGAGCTGTTCGCCAACTTCCTCAAGCAGACCGGCGGCCGCCGCTAAGGATCGAACATGGATATCAAGAGCGCGTTGAGCCGTATCGTCGGCCACCTGGACCTTTCTACCGAAGAAATGCGCGATGTCATGCGCCAGATCATGACTGGCCAGTGCAGCGAGGCGCAGATCGGCGCCTTCCTGATGGGCATGCGCATGAAGAGTGAAAGCATCGACGAAATTGTCGGCGCGGTGTCGGTGATGCGTGAGCTGGCCGACAAGGTTGAACTGAAAAGCCTGGATGGCGTGGTCGATATCGTTGGCACCGGCGGTGACGGCGCCAATATCTTCAACGTGTCCACCGCTTCTTCGTTCGTTCTGGCGGCGGCGGGCTGCACTGTGGCCAAGCACGGTAACCGCGCAGTGTCGGGCAAGAGCGGCAGTGCCGACTTGCTGGAAGCGGCCGGCATCTATCTGAACCTGACGCCAACCCAGGTAGCCCGTTGCATTGACAGCCTGGGCATCGGTTTCATGTTCGCGCAAAGCCATCATTCGGCTATGAAGCATGCCGCCGGCCCGCGTCGCGAGCTGGGGTTGCGCACCCTGTTCAACATGCTCGGCCCGCTTACGAATCCGGCCGGAGTGAAGCACCAGGTGGTTGGCGTGTTCGCCCAGGCCCTGTGCCGCCCGTTGGCCGAGGTACTGCAACGCCTGGGTAGCAAGCATGTGCTGGTGGTGCACTCGAAAGACGGCCTGGATGAGTTCAGCCTGGCTGCACCCACGTTCGTTGCCGAACTGAAGAACGACGAAATTACCGAATACTGGGTCGAGCCGGAAGACCTCGGCATGAAGAGCCAGAGCTTGCATGGCCTTGCCGTGGAAAACCCGCAGGCGTCGCTGGAGCTGATCCGCGATGCGCTGGGCCGGCGCAAGACCGAAAACGGCCAGAAGGCTGCGGAAATGATCGTGCTCAACGCAGGCGCTGCGCTGTATGCCGCCGATCATGCAATGACCCTGGCTCAAGGTGTGGAACTGGCCCACGACGTACTGCACACCGGGCTGGCCTGGGAGAAGTTGCAGGAACTGGGTGCCTTTACTGCGGTATTCAAGGTGGAGAACGAAGCATGAGTGTGCCGACGGTGCTGGAAAGGATCATCGCCCGCAAGTTCCAGGAAGTGGCCGAGCGTAGCGCGCGTGTCAGCCTCGCCGAGCTGGAAGGCCTGGCGAAGGCCGCAGATGCCCCGCGTGGCTTCGCCAATGCGCTGATCGAGCAGGCTAAGCGCAAGCAGCCAGCGGTAATTGCCGAGATCAAGAAGGCTTCGCCGAGCAAGGGCGTGATCCGCGAGCACTTCGTGCCAGCAGAAATCGCTGTCAGCTACGAGAAGGGCGGCGCTACCTGCCTGTCGGTGCTGACCGATATCGATTACTTCCAGGGTGCCGATGAATACCTGCAGCAGGCCCGCGCGGCCGTTTCGCTGCCGGTGATTCGCAAGGACTTCATGGTCGACCCTTACCAGATCGTCGAAGCCCGGGCCTTGGGCGCGGATTGTGTGCTGCTGATTGTCTCGGCACTGGATGACGTGAAGATGGCCGAGTTGGCGGCCACTGCCAAGGATGTCGGCCTCGACGTGCTGGTGGAAGTGCACGATGGCGACGAGCTGGAGCGTGCGCTGAAAACCTTGGATACGCCGCTGGTGGGGGTGAACAACCGCAACCTGCACACCTTCGAGGTCAGCCTGGAAACCACACTCGACCTGCTGCCGCGCATTCCGCGTGATCGCCTGGCGATTACCGAGAGCGGTATTCTCAACCGGGCCGATGTCGAGCTGATGGCGATCAACGAGGTTTACTCGTTCCTGGTGGGCGAGGCATTCATGCGTGCCGAGCAGCCAGGGCTGGAATTGCAGCGGCTGTTCTTCCCGGAGCAGGTGAAGAAGACTGTTCAGCCACTGGACTGATCAAATGAAGCCGGCGTTTTTGCCGGCTTTTTTGTAAGCCCGCGAAGAGGCCCTCCAAAACTACATCAAAGGTGGATCAATGACCGATCAACCCCTGGCCCTGACTGTCGAACAAGGCCTGCACGCCGAACAGGAATTGCTGGCTGCCGTATGCCGCGGCGAACGCGATAGTGGCGTGCTGTTCTGGCGCCCCACCGACCATGCCCTGGTCATGCCCCGGCGCATGAGCCGCCTGGACAACTTCGAAGCCGCCTGTTCTGAGCTGGCGATTGCCGGCTGGCCGGTGCTGCTGCGCGAGACTGGCGGTGAGCCGGTGCCTCAGTCCCATTCCACTGTAAACGTTGCACTGGTCTACGTTGCCCCGCGCAGCGAAGGCGATCACGGCCGCATCGAAAGCGCCTACGAGCGCCTGTGCCTGCCACTGTGTGATGTACTGCGCGAGTGGGGCGGGGTGGCGTCGGTGGGGGAAATCGACGGGGCATTCTGCGATGGCCGCTACAACGTCAACCTCAATGGTCGCAAACTGGTGGGCACCGCCCAGCGCTGGCGTCAGGGCCTGGCCGGCAAGCGCCCGGTAGTGCTGGTGCACGGTGCGTTGCTGCTGGACAATGAGCGTGAGTCGATGGTGGCGGCGGTCAACCGCTTCAACGAGTGCTGCGAGCTGGAGCAACGCTGCCGCGCCGATGCACACATCGCCTTGCATGAAGTGGCACCTGCTGCGCCCTGGTTCGAGCGCTTGTCGCAGGCCTATGCCAAGGTGCTTGCAGACCTGCCCAAGGGTTAGCGCGTACCGTAGACCACCATGGTCTTGCCCTTGACCTGCACCAGGCTGCGTTCTTCAAGGTCCTTCAGGACGCGGCCGACCATTTCCCGCGAGCAACCGACGATTCGGCCGATTTCCTGACGGGTGATCTTTATTTGCATGCCGTCGGGGTGGGTCATGGCATCGGGCTGCTTGCACAACTCCAGCAGGCAACGGGCAACCCGCCCAGTGACGTCGAAAAATGCCAGGTCGCCGACCTTGCGCGTGGTGTTGCGCAGGCGCTGGGCCATCTGGCTGCCCAAGGCATAGAGGATGTCCGGGTCCTGACGTGCCAGTTCGCGAAACTTCTCGTAGCTGATTTCGGCCACTTCGCACTCGGTCTTGGCCCGCACCCAGGCACTGCGTTGCTGTGCGCCGTCAACCGGCTCGAACAGCCCCAGCTCGCCAAAGAAATCGCCAGTGTTGAGGTAAGCAATGATCATTTCACGGCCGTCGTCGTCTTCGATGAGGATGGTCACCGATCCCTTGATGATGAACGACAGTGTCTCGGCCCGGTCGCCGGCGCAGATGATGTTGCTTTTGGCGATATAGCGGCGCCGCTGGCAGTGTACCAACAGCTTGTCGATGTTCTTGATCTTGGCGGGTAAGGCGGAGGCAACCATCACGAAATCCTGTTCGATACGACGCATAGGCTTTTTATAAGGCTGTCTGGCGACTGGCGCCATTCATTTGGCGCCAGCTTATCAGACACCACCGGATGTTTCGGTACTAAACCGACACGTCTCGTGCTTTTCCCACAGCCGCACAAGGTCTAAGCTGACACCCTTTTCCGAAAATCAGGAGTCCGGGTAGATGAAGGCACGTATCCAGTGGGCCGGTGAGGCCATGTTCCTCGGCGAATCGGGGAGTGGCCACGTCGTCGTGATGGACGGCCCACCCGAGGCCGGGGGCCGCAACCTGGGTGTGCGCCCGATGGAAATGCTGCTGTTGGGCCTGGGTGGCTGCAGCAGTTTTGACGTGGTAAGCATTCTGAAGAAATCGCGCCAGGCCGTGGAAAGCTGCGAGGCCTTCCTGGAAGCGGAGCGCGCCAGCGAAGACCCTAAGGTGTTCACCAAGATTCACATGAACTTCGTGGTGAAGGGGCGTGCGCTGAAAGAAGCACAGGTCAAGCGGGCGGTGGAGCTGTCGGCAGAGAAATACTGCTCGGCTTCGATCATGCTCGAGCGTGCCGGGGTTGAGATTACCCATGGGTATGAAATCGTAGAGCTGGGTTAAAGCTGAGGTTTTGGGGCCGCTTTGCGGCCATCGCGGCACAAGGCCGCTCCTACTGGGAAACGCAATCGCCTGTAGGAGCGGCCTTGTGCCGCGATGGCTGCAAAGCAGCCCCGGTAACATCAGCTCCGAAACGCCGGCAGTGCAGCTTGCACCCACCCTGGCAACCATCCCCGCATCACTTGGCTCAAGCGCTCCCGCCGCTTCTGGTAAACCAGCCCCAGCCAGATAACCCCCAGCCCGATCAAGGTCACCACCACCGGGAACAGCAGCGACTCGGCAAACACCTCGTACGACAGGTACCCCAGGTACGCCGCCACCCCCAGCGCACCAAACACCATGAACACCGGCCGGCGCAGCAGCACCGCCATGCCCGTCAGCACAATGTTGATAAGGCAGTACAGGGCCTTGCCCAATTCACTGCCACTGTCCACCAGCGTAAGCCCGCCCCAGAACGCAGCCAGCCCGGCCAGGTAGCCCCAGCGGGCGTAGTCCTCCTGCGTGCGGCCGTCTATCACCAGGAACACCACCAGCAAAGCCAACCCGAACCACAGCGAAACCTCGCGGCGCTGCTCCCAGCTGAACGGCGAGCCGAAGAACCATTCGCTCAGGTCCATCGACATGAACCACAAGGCCACGGCTATCGGCATGACGACGAACGGGTAGGGGATCAGCCGCAGCATCAGCAAACCGGCAAGCACCGTGGCCGCTTCCATCGCCAGCCAACCGCCCTGCACGTAGGTGTAGTACTGGTGATACCTGGCTTGAGCGTCGTCCAGTGGCCACCAGCCCGCCAGGCGCTCAATGGCGAACACTGCCAGTGGCACGATACTGACCGCGACGGCCGCCAGCACCCCGGCAGCAACGGGCTGAGCGCGGCGCTGCAGGTTAAGCGCGAACAAGGTGATCAGCAGGATATAGAGGCTGGCGATGATCAAAAGCGCGCCGTCACCGATGCTCATCCAGGCTTCGGTGAGCAACCAGCCCATGGCGGCCATGATCAGCATGCCGCCAAAGTAGAATGCAACATGGGCCAGTTGAAAGCTGCTACGTGTTGCCGGTTGCTGGCGCAGGAACGCCAACAGGCTCTGGTCCTGGCCCGGCTGGAGAATGCCGGCCTGAACGGCGCGCGCCAGGTCCTTGGCGTCGAATCGATCCGTCATGGCGATGCCTTCAGATGCGGTAGGTGCTCTTGGTCATGACCTTGGCCAGCAGGCTCATGCCAAAGCGGACAGGGGCCGGGAAGCGATATCCACCGGCTTCCAGTGCAGACTCGGCATGCTGCTCTTCGTCGATGCGCATCTGCTCGAGGATGGCCCGGGACTTTTCGTCTTCGTGCGGGATTTGCTCCAGGTGCTCGTCAAGGTGTTTGCACACCTGATGCTCGGTGGCGGCGACGAAACCCAGGCTGACTTTGTCGCTGACCAGGCCGGCAAGTGCGCCGATGCCGAACGACATGCCGTAGAACAGCGGGTTGAGCACGCTAGGGTGGCTGTTCAGCTGGCGAATGCGCTGTTCGCACCAGGCCAGGTGGTCCACTTCTTCCTCGGCGGCATGTTCCATGGCCTTGCGTACTTCGGGCAGCTTGGCGGTCAGCGCCTGGCCCTGGTACAGCGCCTGGGCGCACACTTCACCGGTGTGGTTGATACGCATCAGCCCGGCGATGTGGCGGGTCTGCTGCTCGTCCAGGTCGACGTCCGGCTGGACAATGGCCGGCGATGGCCGGGCGGGTTGGCCGCTGAAGGGCAGCAAGGTGCGCATGGCGGTATCGGCCTGCAGCAACAAGCGGTCGAGCGGCGAGTAGTGACGTTCGGTAGCCATCGGGCACCTCCGCAAGAATGTGCCCGACAGTTTACCGCAATAGCGGCGGGGTCGCTTGCCGTGGATCAGCCCGGTGGCCAGTTCATCTGGCGCTGGCCAAGCACGTGCATATGGATGTGGTAGACGGTCTGGCCGCCTTTAGGGTTGCAGTTCATGACCACGCGGAAACCTTCCTCGCAGCCTTGCTCTACAGCCAGGCGCTGGGCGGTGAAGAGGATGTGGCCAGCCAATGCCTTGTCTTCTTCGGTCAGGTCATTGAGCGTGCGGATGTGCTTTTTCGGGATGACCAGAAAATGTATCGGTGCCGCAGGTGCAATGTCCTTGAAGGCCAGGATCTGGTCGTCTTCGTAGATGATATCCGCCGGGATTTCCCGGTTGATGATTTTAAGGAATAGATCGTCCACAGCACTTGCTCCATGGTGAGGGTCGGGCCGAGTGTACTCAGCCGAGCGCCGCTCGCCCAGTGGCTATTCCATGCCGGCCGGGCAATAGCGGCGGTGGATGGCCCCGGCCAGTTTGCACACCAGCCAGCGTGGCAGCAGGCGCGGGGCAAAGGCCAGCCAGCGGTTGCGTCGGCCGGGCATGATCAGTGCGCGGTTCTTGTCCAGCGCACGCACGGTGTACAGCGCGACTTCCTCGGGGCTGAGGCAGCGGGGTTTACCGTCGAGCCGGGCAATGCGCCGGCGCGAGGAGCGTACCGGGCCGGGGCACAGCACCGAGACCTTGATGCCGGCACGCTTGAGCTCTTCGCGCAGGGCTTGGGAAAAACTCAGCACGTACGCCTTGCTGGCGGCATAGGCTGCCATCCACGGGCCGGGTGCCACCCCGGCCAGGCCGGCGACGTTGAGGATTTGCCCGCCACCCTGCACGGCCATCAGGTTACCGATGGCGTGGCACAGGCGGCTCAGGGCCAGAACGTTGACTTCCAGCAGGTCCTGTTCGTCAGCCCACTCGTGGGCCAAAAACGGCCCGTAGGTTCGCAGGCCGGCGCAGTTGACCAGCAGGTCGATGCGCCGTTCGCCTTCTTCCAGTTCCAGCACGAAGCCCGACAGGCGCAGCGGCTGGCTGAGGTCACAGGCGCGGAACAGCACCTCGACGCCAAAACGCTGGGTCAGCTCGATGGCCACGGGTTCCAGCGTTTCACGCTGTCGTGCCACCAGGATCAGGTTGCGCCCGCGCCGTGCCAGCGCTTCCGCCAGGGCCAGGCCCAGGCCGCTGGAAGCACCAGTGATCATGGCGTAACGGGTCATGCAAGGCTCCTGGGGGCGAAAGAGGGCGCCTAGTGTACAGCTTGGCCGGGCAAGGTGTTGCCTTTTGCTACAAGGCGCGGGCGCGCAGAACCTGGCAGCGCTCAAGGGCTTCACGGTACTCACTGTGCAGCCGTTCGATCAATGCACTGGCACTGGGCAGGTCATGGATTTCGCCGACGCCCTGGCCCGCCGACCATACGGTCTTCCAGGCTTTGGCTTCGTCGTCGATCGGCTTGAGCTTGCCTGGTTCGTGGCTGCCCTTGAGGGCATTCATGTCGTAGCCGGCCTGCTCCAGGCTCGGGCGCAGGAAGCTGGCGGGGATGCCGGACACTGCCGGGGTGTGGATGATGTCGGCGGCATGGGCATCGAGCAGCATCTGCTTGTAGGCATCCTGAGCCTGGCTTTCTGTGGTGGCGATAAAGCGCGTGCCCATGTAGGCCAGATCGGCGCCCAGCAACTGTGCGGCAAGGATTTCGTGGCCGTGGTTGAGGCAGCCAGCCAGCAGCAGGGTCTTGTCGAAGAACTGGCGAATCTCTGCGGCCAGGGCGAACGGGCTCCAGGTGCCGGCATGGCCGCCTGCACCGGCGGCCACGGCTATCAGGCCATCGACACCTGCTTCGGCAGCCTTCTCGGCATGGCGGCGGGTGGTGACATCGTGGAACACCACGCCACCGTAGCCATGCACGGCATCGACCACTTCCTTGACCGCCCCCAGGCTGGTGATGACGATCGGCACGCGATGCTCCACGCACAAGGCCAGGTCGGCCTGCAGGCGTGGGTTGGTCGGGTGCACGATCAGGTTGACCGCATAGGGGGCTGGCGCCTGCAATTGCGCCAGGCCTGCCTCGATTTCTTCCAGCCAGGCCTTGAAGCCGGCGCTGTCACGCTGGTTAAGGGCCGGAAAACTGCCGACCACGCCGCTGGCGCAACATGCCAGCACCAGTTTGGGGTTGGAGATCAGGAACATCGGCGCCGCGACCACTGGCAGGCGCAGGCGTTGTTCGAGCGAGGCGGGTAGCGACATGGCAAGGCTCCTTGAACGGGTGGCTATGTCAGAACGGTTTGACCACCACCAGAATTACGATGCCCAGCAGGAACAGCACAGGCACCTCGTTGAACCAGCGATAGTAGACGTGGCTGCGGGTGTTGTTGCCGTTGGCGAAGCGTTTGCGTTGGGCGCCGCACATGTGATGGTAGCCGGTCAGCAAGATGACCAAGGTCAGCTTGGCATGCAGCCAGCCCTGGCTCAGCCAGCCGGGGGTGAGGTAAAGCATCCACGCGCCGAACACGTAGGTAGCGATCATTGCCGGGTTCATGATGCCGCGGTAGAGCTTGCGCTCCATGGTCACGAAGCGGTCCTGGCTGATGCTGTCCTGGCTCTGGGCGTGGTAGACGAACAGCCGCGGCAAGTAGAACAGGCCGGCGAACCAGCAGACCACGCTGACGATATGCAGCGCTTTGATCCATAGGTAAAGCATGGAGGGAGTTCCTTCAGGTATTCACGGTCGTCAGATAGTAGTGGTCAAGCGCCCGAAGGGTCACCCGAAGAGTTGTTACAGGCGCTTCGCGCCCCTATTATCGTGCGCTTTCCAGACGGCTCGTTGATAAGGGGCAAGCGTTATGATCAAGGTCGGTATCGTCGGCGGCACGGGTTACACCGGCGTCGAACTGTTGCGTCTGCTGGCACAGCATCCACAGGCCGAAGTGGCGGTCATCACTTCGCGCTCCGAGGCGGGCGTGGCGGTGGCGGACATGTACCCGAACCTGCGCGGCCATTACGACGGTCTGGCGTTCAGCGTGCCGGACAGCAAGGCCCTGGCCGCCTGCGATGTGGTGTTCTTCGCCACCCCGCACGGTGTTGCCCATGCCCTGGCCGGTGAGCTGCTGGCGGCCGGCACCAAGGTGATCGACCTTTCGGCCGACTTCCGCCTGCAGGATGCTACCGAGTGGGGCAAATGGTATGGCCAGCCGCACGGTGCGCCAGAGCTGCTCAAGGACGCGGTATATGGCCTGCCTGAAGTCAACCGCGAGAAAATCCGCCAAGCGCGCCTGATCGCCGTGCCGGGTTGCTACCCGACCGCCACCCAGTTGGGCTTCCTGCCGCTGCTGGAAGCCGGCCTGGCCGACCCTTCGCGCCTGATTGCCGACTGCAAGTCGGGTGTCAGCGGCGCTGGTCGTGGTGCGGCAGTGGGGTCGCTGTTCTGCGAAGCCGGCGAAAGCATGAAAGCCTATGCGGTGAAGGGCCATCGCCACCTGCCGGAAATCAGCCAGGGCCTGCGCCTGGCCGCTGGCAAGGACATCGGCCTGACCTTCGTGCCGCACCTGACACCAATGATCCGTGGCATCCACGCTACCCTGTACGCGAATGTTGTCGATACCTCGGTCGACCTGCAGGCGCTGTTCGAGAAGCGCTACGCCGACGAACCGTTCGTCGATGTGATGCCAGCTGGCAGCCACCCGGAAACCCGCAGTGTGCGCGGCGCCAACGTCTGCCGCATTGCCGTTCATCGCCCGCAGGGTGGTGACCTGGTGGTAGTACTGTCGGTGATCGACAACTTGGTCAAGGGCGCCTCCGGCCAGGCGGTACAGAACCTGAACATCCTGTTCGGCCTGGACGAGCGCATGGGCCTGTCCCACGCGGGCTTGCTGCCGTAAGCGAGCTGCAATCGAAATGGCCCGCCTTGCGCGGGCCATTTTCTTAGTCGCGACTAAAGCCGCACAATTCTTGACCAATTTTCTCGGGAAAGCGGATAATGCGCGTCATCGAGTTTTAAGGCGGCAACTGCGCCGGGAGAGTCAACATGAGCGTCGAAACCTTCACCCCTACTGGTCTGGAATTCACCCATGGGGCAGCCCAGAAAGTGAAGAACCTGGTCAATGAGGAAGGCAATGAACGTCTGAAACTGCGGGTGTTCGTGACCGGTGGTGGTTGCTCGGGCTTCCAGTATGGCTTCACTTTCGATGAGGATGTGGCCGAAGACGACACTATCGTCGAGCGCGAAGGCGTGTCGCTGGTGGTCGACCCGATGAGCTTCCAGTACCTGGCAGGCGCTGAGGTGGACTATCAGGAAGGCCTGGAAGGTTCGCGCTTTGTGATCAAGAACCCGAACGCAGCCACTACGTGCGGTTGCGGGTCCTCGTTCTCGATCTGAGGCCTGGCCATACGAAAACGCCGCGCAATTGCGCGGCGTTTTGCATGCTGGCGTAGCGGTTATGCCGGGTAGATTGCGCCCAGTACCCGCAGGCCCTTGGCCGCCGTCACGCTTGGGCGATTGGCGCTGATGCCTTCCAGGCAGCAGTGAGCCAGCCAGGCAAACGCCATGGCCTCTACCCAGTCAGGGTCTACGCCATGGGCGCCGGTGCTGGCGACACGGGTCTTGGGTAACAGTTGGCCGAGGCGGGCCATCAGGGCGCCGTTACGTGCGCCACCACCGCACACCAGCAACGCTTCGGTACCGTGCTGGGCATTGCTTAGCGAGTCGGTGATGCTGCGGGCGGTAAGTTCCAGCAGTGTCGCCTGTACATCCTCGTCCTGGTAAGCGGGCAGGCCTGCCAAGTGGCCATCCAGCCAAGGCAGGTTGAACACTTCGCGCCCCGTACTCTTCGGGCCGCTGCCAGCAAAAAACGGGTCGGCCAGCAATGCGCTGAGCAAACCAGCCTGCACCACGCCCGTGGCCGCCCAGGCACCATCGGCATCGTAGGCCTGGCCGCGTTTGCGCTCTATCCAGGCATCCAGCAGTACATTCCCCGGGCCGCAGTCGAAGCCGTGGACCGGTTTGCCCTGCTCGATCAGGCTGAGGTTGCTGAAGCCGCCCACGTTCAGGATTGCCAAGCGCTGGCCCAGGTGGCTGAACAAGGTTTCGTGAAAGGCCGGTACCAGCGGCGCACCTTGGCCACCGGCAGCCACATCACGCCGGCGGAAGTCGGCAACCACGCTGATACCGGTAAGCTCGGCGAGCAGCGCCGGGTTGCCGATCTGCACGGTAAAGCCGCGTGCGGGCTCATGGCGGATAGTCTGGCCGTGGCTGCCGATGGCGCGGATGGCATCCGCCTGTAGCCCCTGGCGGGCCAGCAGTTGGCGGATACCTTCGCCTGCCAGGCTGGCCCAGCGGTTTTCGGCCAGTGCCGCGCGCGCGATCTCGTCCGGCCCGCTGCTGCACAGGGCTAGCAGTTCCTGACGCAGTTCGCCCGGCATGGGCAGGTAATGGGTGGCGAGCAGTTCAAGCTGCTCGCCTTGTTCGATCAAGGCAATGTCCAGGCCATCAAGGCTGGTGCCGGACATCACCCCCAGATAAAGCGCCACGGGCTTAGCGCTTGTTCGCTGCGAGCAGGGTGGCCTTTTCCTGATCCATGCGGGCGATCAGGGGTTGGCTCTGCTGCTGGAAGCGTTGGCGCTCGTTCTTGGCGATCGGGTCGGCCATCGGCACCTTCTGGCTCAGCGGGTCGACATGCACACCGTTGACCTGGAACTCGTAGTGCAGGTGCGGGCCGGTGGACAGGCCGGTGGTGCCGATGTAGCCGATGATTTGGCCTTGCTTCACCGAGCTGCCAGTCTTGATGCCCTTGGCAAAGCCCTGCATGTGGCCGTACAGCGTCTTGTAGCGGTTGCCGTGCTGGATGATTACGGTGTTGCCGTAACCGCCACGCCGCCCTGCCAGTTCGATGCGGCCGTCACCGGCAGCCTTGATTGGCGTACCGCGCGGGGCGGCGTAGTCGACGCCTTTGTGGGCGCGGATCTTGTTCAGGATCGGGTGTTTGCGGCCGGCGGAAAAGCGCGAGCTGATGCGGGCGAAGTCCACCGGAGTACGGATGAAGGCCTTGCGCAGGCTGTTGCCGTCGGCGGTGTAGTAGGTGGTGTTGCCCTGCTTGTTGGTGTAGCGCACGGCGGTGTAGGTTTTGCCGCGGTTGGTGAAGCGGGCGGACAGGATGTTGCCGGTGCCGACCACTTTGCCGTCCATCACCTTCTGCTCGTAGACCACGTCGAACTCGTCGCCTGGGCGAATATCCTGGGCGAAGTCGATGTCGTAACCCAGCACCCGGGCCATGTCCATGGTCATGCTGTGGGACAGGCCGGCGCGCTGGGCGGAGGCCGACAGCGAGCTCTTGATCACACCGTGTGCGTAAGCGGTACGCACCACCGGCTTGCTGATTTCACGGTTGAAGGTGTAGCCCTTGGCGGACTTGGTAAGGCGAATGGTCTCGAGGTTGCTGACCTTGCTGTGCAGGCTGGCAAGCTGGCCATCCTTGTCGAGTTCGAACTGCAGCACCTGGCCGTGCTTGAGCTGGCTGAACTGCTTGGCCTGCTTGCTGCTGGCCAGCAGGTCATGTACAGCATTGGCTGGCAGGCCAACCTTGGCGAACAGGGTAGACAACGTATCGCCACGGGCCACGGTGACCTCGCGGTGGCCTGGCTCCTTGGCAGCTTCAGCGACGGGGTCGGCGGCAGGGGCTGGTTGCTCGGCCT